>JAUVMD010000320.1 GCA_030600405.1 Nitrospirota bacterium | reverse complement strand
TTTAAACGGCCGGAAGAAGAAGTAGAAGAGGAGGCGGACGCAGAAGAAGAAACGGAAGAGGAAGCGAAGGAAACCGACGCCGCCGGACGAATCCCACCTTTTAAGGAATTTAGATATGCCCTTCAAAAAAATAATCCGGTGTTGTGGAGTGTATCTGTTGGCGGCAACCATGCTCTGGGTGCCCACCGTTACCCAGGCGGAAATGCTGAGTACCCAGAAGACGCTCCAATCCTTAACCAGTAACTCTGAAAAACGGGAGTGGCTCACCTCCATGGTCCTTCGCAAGGAGGTGCAGGCACAATTACAGGAATACGGCGTGTCTAGAGCGGAATCGCTGAATCGGGTCAATAGCATGACTGATGATGAAGTCGCCTCCGTCACCGATCAAATCGAACAGTACGTCGCCGCAGGGGACCCAGTCTGGAGAGCATCCGGGGAGATGGATTCGGGTCATGTTTTCATGATTGTCATAGGTGCACTCCTAATAGCTTGTCTGGCCTTATGTTGGCTCGCCTTATGAAAAGGCTGGTTGCTTCGAATTTTAGGTTTTTGATTTGGACCGGACTGCTCTGCCTGGGGTGGACGGGGTGTGCCACCGCTCCACCGAAAGTGGAGTTGCCCGCCTCCCTCGACATTCCCAGCAAAATTGAATTAACGGAAGTTCCATTCCACCCCCAGGGTGAATATCAGTGTGGTCCCGCATCCCTTGCCATGACGTTGGAATGGTCCGGCGTGGCGATCACTCCCGACCAATTGAAGCCGGAAGTGTATACCCCCAGCCGCCAGGGAAGCCTGCCCCCGGATATGATCGGTGCGGCCCGCCGCCATGGTCGCGTCGCGTATCCAATTCACCGCATTGAGGATGTATTAGAAGAGGTGGCTGGCGGCCATCCCGTTATCGTTTTGCAACAGTTGAAGTCTCTTTTTCAGGCCAGTTGGCACTATGCGGTGGTCATCGGCTACGATCTGGATGAGCACGAAATTATTCTGCACTCCGGGGTGGAAGCTAGAGAAGTTCTATCCCTTGATGAATTTGCGAGTACCTGGCAACCTTGGGGGCAATGGGGACTCCTCACTCTTTCTCCGCAGAAGTTTCCCGCAACGGCGAGGGAGGAGGTTTATCTCAAAGCCGTTATAGGATTGGAGCAGACCGAACGCTGGACCGAAGCCCAGCAGGCTTATGCTCAAGCGGCAGACCGCTGGCCGCACAACGAGACGGCCTGGATCGGTCTCGGCAACAGCCGGTATGCCTTGAAAAATCTGGCAGGGGCCGAGCAGGCGTTTCGCTCCGCCGTCGACGCGGCTCCCCAGTCGGGTGCGGCCTACAACAATCTGGCGCACGTTCTCATGGAGTTGGGCCGTCCGGACGAGGCCTTAGAGGTCATCAACCAGGCTATCCGATTTGGGGGTCCAATGGCCGAAGTTTTCCAGAAAACCCGCACGGAAATCCAACAGCAGATAGACGGATGATCTTCAACGAACTCACCCTGATTTTTTAAGGACTCGGTTAATTCCACCCGATTTTCCCCCTCCCCCTTTCCTCTTGTCCTGCTCCTTTAAATTTGACACTATAAAAGGAACCAACCTGATCTGCGAGGCCCCATGCGTCGTTTTCATATGTTATTCATTATATTGCTCCTTCCTGTGTTTCTTCTTCTCTCCAAACCCGCTGGAGCCGCCAGTGTGTTTAATGCCCTGTCCCTCAAAAAAATGGAACTGGAGCAGAAGTACGGCATCGCCAACCTCGAATGTTTTCCCTTCCTTATTAGCATAGGTTCCAACTCCGACGAGGCGGAGCGGGTTCGGCAATGCCGAGTTGGGGTGACGACTTTGGCTTCCGCTTTAAAGGAAGTTCCAAATGCCGGTCTGCGCATCGTGGGAATCAGTACCCGGTTTCTGCGTAGTGGCGGTTTTCATACTCTGCTGGTGCCGTGGAACGCTACAAAAGAGGACATGATTCGGGTTTTGCGGGATACGCCTTCCACAGAGGAACAGAAACAATTTATCGCCAAGGTCCATCAACTGAAAAAACAGGTTCAGTCCGGTTTGCACATCCGCGAACTGTATTGCACCTTCAAGATATCCAACGAACAATGTCTTCAAGGCTATCAAACGCTAACCGAAGTAGAGTCTGACCGCCGCATGAGTCGTATGTCCTGGGCGGCGGTCGCCATCACCGATACCCATCTGCCGGAAAAAGACCGTACCGTGTTGACCTTGAAATTCGACGATGCCCCGGAAACGATGACCCAAAGGATGAAGCGAGATCCCGCCGCCGAGGAGTGGAAGCGTCAGAAAAAGATTTATGCGGAAATAAAAAAACAATACGGCTCGGGGTTTAAGGCTCTGCAGTTGCCTAATTTTTTCTGCGACAAAAGTTTAGTTCAAGGGGAATGTCTCGAGGGGGCGAAAAATTTTCATGAAGCGGCGAAGAATCCAGGTTTGCGGAAAAAACTTTGGGGCACAGTGATGGTCCACAAATACAACACCCTTATTAAAAGCGATCATAATGACGTGTTCCGGTACGATCTTAATCCTGCAGAAATTATACGGGTCTTCTCCAAAAAACCCGATCATTCTCAAATTCAGATCAGCGTCACCCTGGTCGAAAAACTGGAGAAGCGGACCAAAAACAATTCCACCGGCCTGCGCGCCGTCTGCGATCTGGAAGGTTTGCGATCCGCCGATTGCGCTCAAGGGGTCAAAAATTTCATCGCGTTTGTCCGGAATCATCGCGAATACCACGTGGGCCGTCCGTTCAC
>JAUVMD010000254.1 GCA_030600405.1 Nitrospirota bacterium | reverse complement strand
GGTGGCCCTTCGAACATACCGCATCCCGCCAGCGCCAGCGCCAGCGCCCACAGCAACAAAACCGCCCAAACACGGCAAGACCGATGAATGTTAAACGAGTGTTTGCATAGTGTCATCATTGCAATTCCTTAATTGATTATTGATCGGGTTCTCTTCGAAAGGTCTGCTGTCTACCATATGGAGAAAGGGCTTGGCTCCCTTGATCCGGTTTTATCCTGCGATCCTGTCCATTTACTTTTCATTTAAACTTCCCGGCCAACCAGAATAATCCGGTAAGCACGACGCTGATCAGGATACAGGTAGTAATGGGAAAATAGAAATTGAAATTATCGCGTCGGATGACGATATCGCCGGGTAGTTTGCCGAGGCCGAGCTTTGCCAGGTACGGCCACAGCAGGCCGATGACTATCAGCCCCACTCCCAGAGAGATCAGTATCCGTTGCGCCATGGAAGCCTCCTTCACGCCCGGAAAATTTTCTCATAGAAACGGGAGGATTCAAAATCAGAAAACAGTGGTCAATTGACACCATAGTTTCTGGGATAGTAGGCGGGCTGTTTCAGATAATATTGTTGATGGAGATATTCGAAATAAAATTGGATAACGCCGTTCTGAAAGGTGGAAAACGAGGTCCACCCCCCGTGGCCGAGGGCGTATCCCAGAAACATGAAATAGCGGACAATGCGGTTGGGGATCATAACTCAATCCGGTTAAAAAGTTCCAATAGTTTTCAATGTATACTTCCTTCCCCGCTCGGTCAAAATAAATTTTTCCGGGATAAGAAAACAGGCTATAGCCCACATATGGGGTAGTCAAATTCCCCGCTGATTGGGAATTTTCGGCGACAAAAGGCCTGGCTCGCTTTCAAGGTTTGATCCGAATGAGACTGTTAATCTCCATATTTAAATGTCTTGCGCGGTCCATGCCCCGGACCCCTCCCGGCACGGCACGAATTTTGCTTTATTTTTCAGTAAGTTATCAATCCAACAGGGAGATCAAGGCATGGCCGAACTAAGGCTGAAACGTGAAAAAGTGGATTATAGCGACTTGAGCGAGCATCTGGACCAACGGTCCAAACTGTATGAGCGGAACCTGCACATCAAAAATTCGCTTCGGATGCAGGAGCTGTTGAACGCAGAGTCGTTCCGCAAATGGAAAAAGTTGCGCTGCGGGGGGCAGAATCCACTGCCAAGCCTGGAACCGTCGAATCAGTTTAAAAATGAACGGCCCTAAGGGATACGGCTAATCCAGCAAACCTTATTGATTCAAAAAATGAATGAGACTGCTGACAGCCCAAAGGGCGACCAGGGCCCAGAAGCCGGACACGGCGGTCTTGAAAAAAACACTTTCCCAATGTTTACTGAACCGGGAAGCAACGAAGGCCATAGCAAACAAAATAAATAACCCGGCTGTAATCAGATAATAGGGAATACTCCATCCGAACAGCGACATGCCTTTCCTCTATTTTCCACAGCACTTCTTAAACTTCTTACCACTGCCGCACGGGCAGGGATCGTTGCGGCCTACTTTGGGACCTTCGCGCACCACAGGTGGTTGGAGTTCCTCATGAACTTTCTTATGGATGGTGGACTGCTTTTCGCTGTAGGTCCACCGGCCGTTCTCTTTCAGGAATTTTGACGATTCGCGGATGGAATGTTCTTCATCCTCTTCATTATAAAAGGCGACGAAAGTCACCTCCCCTTCGTCATCCTGCAAACCGCCATTTTTGGAACCTAATACTTCCAGCTTGAGCCACTCCACGCCCTTGCCCCATTTTTCAAACGTTTTTCGGTTTTTGTCCGAGCGCTCGCTGGAGTGCGTGGTTTGGATCAGGTAATCCCAGTTTCTTTGCGTGTAGGCAGTGTAACGCGAACGCATCAAATCTTCCGCGGTGTCCGCATAGCCAGTGCCGCGGATCAAGGGACCGCAACAATCGGCATAAGGGGACTGTAATCCACATGGGCAATCTTTCATTCCTCATCCATCTTTAAAAAGTTTTAACGCAGAATTTCAACGGAAATTGCACAGAAACAAAAATTCAAACAGACTTGATAAAGCCAACGCTATTTATGTTTGCGTGGAAAGTATACAATCAAGAGGAGGTCTCAGGGGAGAGAAAACAGACGTGATGAATCATCAATCGTAGAAAAGACTGACCGCTTCATCCACCTGGTCGCGGACATCATCCTGGATATCCGATAAAAATGAACGGGTGAGTCCGGTCCGCTGGATGGCGGCAGGGTCCAGTACCGGTATGGTAGGCTCGCCTCCGGTCCCCAAATCCATTTCATAGGCAATGATATCGGCCAAATGCACGATGGCTGGAAACAAAGGGTGCTCCTTCGCTTCGGAAGGATGATGATGATACTGCACCGCCTCGATAAGACTTCTGGGAAGTCCCCATTTTGTGAATACCACGGCACCCACATCGGTATGCGTAAAATCCAGAACCTCTTTCTCCACGGTGGACAGCGACAGGCCTTCGGATTTGCACCGGGTCAGAATCTCCCGGGCTTTTTCAGGAATCTCCTTATAGATGATCAAACTGCCGATATCGTGAAGCATGCAGGCGGTGTAATAGGGTTCCACATGCGATTCTCCCATGTTTTTGGCAATGGTGCGTGCGGCCAAACCACAACCGATACTATGCATCCAAAAGGACTGCATGTCGACCAAGTCTCTATCGATCCCTTTAAACTGGTTGACCAAGATGGTGGCCAGGGCCAATTCTTTTAATTGATCGATGCCGACAATACTCAAGGCATGAATAATGGTTTCCACTTTGGAACCCAGTCCGTAAAACGGGCTATTGGCGATTCGCAACAGGCGGGCGGCCAAACTGGGATCGGTGCTGATGATATCGCTGAATTCACCAAAGGACGCATCCGGGTTCTGCATGGCTTGATGAAGTTTGCGGTAAACCAGAGGAGGCGAACCGATCCAATCCTCTACCACTTCATTAAAAATCTCACTCGCCTTATTCATACCTCAAGCAACTCCCAATGACTGCATGTTCACAAGGCCAACCGCTCTAGCGGACCCGTCCTCAGGGAAGGGTCCGTTGACGCAGGTAAATCGCAACGATCAATATCGATAACGCGACCACCCAAAACACAATGTAAGTGGTCATGGATTGCCGGGCCTTCTGCTTCTCTAATCCGGTGCGCGGTTTGATACCACGGACCAGAAACGTCACTTTTGCGGACAGGTTGACGCACACCACATTCACCGCCAGCAACAATCCCGCGCCCACCGCTAATTTCAACTTTCCCGCACCCAACAGCAATCCCATGGTGGCGGTAGGGGGGAGCAGGGCTACTGCCACCATCACCCCCACCAGCACGCTGGGTAGTCCGGTGGACAGGGACAAG
>JAUVMD010000044.1 GCA_030600405.1 Nitrospirota bacterium | reverse complement strand
GCCGGCAAAACGACCCTCTGCCAGGCCCTGAAGAAACGGTTGCCCGATCTCAATTTTTCCGTATCTTACACCACACGCCCGCCGCGCATGAATGAACGGAATGGAGTGGATTATCATTTTATTTCCAAGGAAAAGTTCCTTGAGATGACCGACCGCAACGAGTTTCTGGAATGGGCCCAAATCCATGACAACTATTATGGAACAGCCCGGAAAAATATCGAGAACACCCTGCAACAGAGAAAGGATCTGGTTCTCGAGTTGGATGTTCAGGGCGTAGAATCCCTGCGCGCCCTGAAGTATCAGGGGGTTTATATTTTCATTTTGCCCCCCTCCATGGAGGAACTCGAAAAACGATTGGCCGGACGAGGTACTGAATCAGATAACCAGGTCAAACAACGCCTTGAGGTAGGCAAAAAAGAAATTGCAAAAAGCCATCTCTATGATTATGCCGTAACCAATGTAAATGTCGACGAGTCGGTGGACACCATTGTTAATATCATCCGTGCTGAAAAAAACCGCATGAGCCGTTATCAACCCGATTGCCCGGAAATCCGGAAAATCATTGATTCGGGAACCGCCTGATCATGTCCAATGTGGATTTAATTCAACTCGTCAAAGAAAAGGTTCAATCGCTGAAAGCCTATCATGTGGAGAATATCGATTGCGAAATCAAACTCCACGCCAATGAAAACTCGTTTCCGCCGCCTTCGGAAATTCTCAAGCAATTCGAAGAGGTTTTTAAATCCACCGAGTTGAACCGCTACCCAGATCCCGACTGCGGCCCACTGAAGCAAACTCTTGCCAAACGATTGAACGTAGCACCCGAAAATTTGGCTATCGGAAACGGGTCCGACGAGTTGATTCAGATCCTTCTGCAGGTTTTTTGCGATTCCGGCGAAACGATCGGTTTTCCCGATCCCACATTCGCCATGTACGCCATTATCGCCCAGGGAATGGGCCTGAAGTCGCAAACCCATCCTCTGGATGACCAATGGGATTTCAAAGCGGAACCGTTTCTCGAAACAATGGAAGCGAACCAGGCTCGCATCGCTTTTTTAAGCTATCCCAATAATCCCACGGGCAACTGTTTTTCCGCACCGGAAGTGCAAAAGGTCATCGAAAATTTTTCCGGCATCGTGGTACTGGACGAGGCGTATCACGATTTTTCCGGGAAAAGTTTTCTTTCCGAATTGCCGAAACACAACAATTTGGTCCTCTTAAGAAGCCTGTCCAAAATCGGCTTGGCCGCCCTAAGGGTGGGATATGCGGTCGCGGACCCCATTATCATTGACCAGATCGACAAAATAAGGCTTCCTTACAACTCCAACACCCTTTCCCAGAAGTTGACGGATCGGTTGTTGAACCACTTCGCTCCTGTGCAAAAACAGCTGGACACAATCTTGACGGAGAGGGACCGGATGATCCGGGAGCTCTCCAAATTCAAACCGCTCAAAGTCTTTCCATCCGACGCCAACTTTGTATTCTTCCGAGTGGAACAGGATTCAGGCGCCATCTTTAAACAATTGATGGAAAGCGGCATATTGATCCGCTATTTAAGCAGTCACCCACGCCTCAAAAACTGCCTGCGGGTCACCATCGGGACACCCGGCGAAAATAAGGCGTTTTTGGAGAAAATGACACATATAATCAAATAATTATGGAAATTTCGGTCGTTTTCTGATCTCCTATTAGTATGGTAGATCAACAGGAAAAACCATTCCGACAGCGGCTCCTATCCAGGCTGATTCTATTCTTCTCTGTGATGCTGGTCACAGGAATCATCTTTATCGTCCTCTTGTATAATTATGGCAATACTCCTGCCAGCTCAAGCCCGGTGGAGCAGGTGGTCGATATCAAACCAGGCATGACCCTCAGGCAAGTCTCCCATTTTCTCGCCGATAAGAAATTGCTGGATGAACCTAGCGCGTTCGTCCTGTACACCTACCTTCAGGGAAAGCAAAACCATATTCAGGCGGGAGAATACCGGTTTTCTCCCTCTGTGCCTCCCTGGAAAATCCTAGAGTCCCTGACAAACGGCACAGCCATTCTTTATACGGTCACGATTCCAGAGGGTTACCGAATCACGGAGATAGCGGAATTGCTGGAGAAAAAGGGGCTGGCGAACAAGAAAAAATTCATCGAGGAAACGCGGAACAAGGAATTGCTGGATGCTCTCCAAATTTCTTCAGGCGGCAGTCTGGAAGGTTATTTATACCCCGAAACCTATAAGTTTTCTAAGGCTGCAGGAGCTAAAAAGATCGTTAAAACCCTGGTGGATACCTTCAAGGAGCGCGTCCAAAAACCCGAATTGATGCAACAAGCCAAAGCCGGGATACTCACATTTCACGAAATCGTTACCCTGGCCTCCCTGATCGAAAAAGAAACCGGGCTCGGAACGGAAAGAAAGCTAATATCATCCGTTTTTCACAATCGTCTGGTTAAAAAAATGCGCTTGCAAACGGACCCGACCGTTATCTACGCCATGGTCAATTTCGACGGCAATATCCGTAAAAAGGATCTGTCCATTGACTCTCCTTACAATACCTACAAGTATTTTGGACTTCCCCCCGGTCCGATTGCCAGTCCGGGTCTGGACTCCATTCGGGCGGCGCTGGAACCGGACCATTCGGATTTCCTCTATTTCGTTTCGCGCAAGGACGGGAGCCATCAGTTTTCCACCAACTACAAAGACCATAGCCGGGCAGTTCAAAAGTATCAGCTGAGCCACCGGACTCGTGGTTGAAAAATAAACCATATATTTCAAATAATTAAGTAGTATTAGATAAAGTAATAGATTGTCTATTCTCACCTTTCAATTTGGCTTCACCCTCCTACTTCCCAGCGGCCGTAATTATTGGTGCCGACGCTTGTTTTTTTTGCGTACTTGGACGATAAGAAAAAAATAAACCCCTATTCCATATCTCATGAAATATAAAATCATACTCCCATTTCTATTACTCCTGATCTGGCATCTGCCTGTACCCGCGAGCGCGGATTTTCTAAGAATCGACGAGTACAAAGCCGCACTCAAGGTTGATCCCAAGGATCATATCGCGCATTACGGATTGGGCCGGGCTTACCGGCAAATGGGATTGTACGAGGACGCCATTAAGGAGTTTGAGGAGGTTTTAAATCTGGAGCCTTTGTTCCCGGCAGCTCATTTTGAAACCGGCGAAAGCCATAAAGCCTTAAAACAGTTCAAGCAGGCCGCGGAAGCTTATCTGGAGGCGATCCGGATGGATCCCAATTATCCCGAAGCCCAATACGGGTTGGGTGATATCTACCGCATTATGGGGCGGTATACGGCAGCCATGGATCACCTGACAGAAGCCATTCGCCTCAGCCCGAATCTCAGCGAACCGTATTTTGCTTTGGGAAAGGCCTATGCCGCACAAGGCAATCACAAACGCGCCATCCAGGAATACAACAAAGCGCTTAACTTGAATCCCCTGCAACCGGAGTGGTTGTACGCTTTGGGCCGAAGTTATGAAATCAAAAAACAATACCGGCGGGCCATGGCGGAATACCGGCAGGCGCTGGATCTGGATGCCAATTTTTACCGGGCCTATTCCGGTATCGGGCGGATTTACTTCAAGCAGGGAAAACCGCGCAAGGCCTTGCCTCTCTTGAAAGACGCCCTGCTGGTTTACCCGAAGGACGATGCCGCGCTGGACTACCTCGGACGTGTCTACTTTGCTTTGGGCCAGCATAAGAAAGCCCTTCATCATTTAGAACAATTGATTCGCATCCGCCCGAAAAGCGCCGAGGCTCATTTCCAGTTAGGCGAAGCCTACTTGTCCCGTAACAACTATTCCAAGGCCAGCCAATATTTCCGGGAAGCCGTCCGGTTGGATGATCGCCATAAAAGCGCGCACTTCAAACTGGCAAAATCGTTTGAGAAACTAAACGATTTGGAACAGGCGGCGCGGGAATACAGTCGGGTCGTACATATTGATCCCAAGCATGCACGGTCCTATTACCGATTGGGCAATATCCACATACGCCTAAAGCAATACGATCAGGCCGTCAAGGCTTATGAAGCGGTGCTTCGGATTCAACCCTTAAACAAGGATTCCCAGGAACAACTGGCTATCGCTTACGTTTATACGGGGAATTACAAGGGCGCGGTTCAGGGCTTTCAGAAAATCTTAAAGCACAAATCCAAGTCGGCGAATCTCTGGTTCCAATTGGGAAAAGCTCATTACTTTGAAAACAATTACCGGGAAGCGATTCCCGTACTCAATGAGTCCTTGCGCCTGAATCCCAATATTGCCTGGGCCTATTTTTACCTGGGTGAGTCCTATCTGAAATCAGGGAATTATAAACAGGCGACACCACCCTATCGCAAGGCGCTGTCTTTGAACCCTGAATTGACCGAAGCCGAACTCGGCCTGGGAATGGCCTATACCCAACTCCACCAGCCGAAGCATGCCCTGTTTTATCTGAAAAAAGCTATCGAACGGGACAGTAAAAACTCAGAGCTGTATTTGCTGATGGCAGAAAACTATTTAAGGCTCGGCAAACACAAGGAAGCCATCGCCCCTTACAAAAAAGCGTTGGCGGTGGAGCCGAACAATCAAAAAATATGGCTCCATCTGGGGACGATTTATCTGAAAATGAAACGGTACGATGATGCGATCGAAACCTATCACAAGGTTTTGCAACTGTCCCCCAACAACCCCCGTATTTATTACGAGATGGGGAAAGTCAATACCACCGTGGGGCGTCACGAAACAGCCCTCAATGCCTACGTCAGGGCCATCCAGCTTCGGCCCAATTACCTGAAAGCTCGGTACCGTCTGGGCCTATTATTGGAATTGATGGGAAGGCACAAAGAAGCGATCAAAATATTCCAGTCCGCCCTGAAAATTCCGCACAAAGGGGATCGCATCTATCTTAGCCTGGCCTGGGCTTTGACCGAAGAAAAACGGTTTTACGAGGCGGTGGATATCTTGAACAAGTCGATCGCGCGGAACCCGAAAAATCCGGAGTCCCACTATGCCCTGGGATGGGCTTATCAGCGACTGGGACGCATGCCGCGGGCGGTTCAATCTTATCAGGAAACCCTGCGCCTCAACCCGAGCCATTCGGGAGCCCAGTTTAAATTGAATCTTGTCCAGGCCCAGATGAAGGGCAAAGACCCCGTCCCGGTTTCCACAACCCCCTCCCCTTCGGTACCTGTACCCATCCTGGAAGATTGAGTCTGCATCTACCCGGCCCAGGTAACCCGCTGATTTTTTTCAACCTCGCATTGTTTTGAAACGGGTTCAAGCAGGTCCACCAAAACCCTCGGGTGGTCTCCAAAAACTCCAACTCGTCCAAAATTCAACCCCCTTGAACTCCTTCAAAAATTGGATGTTAAACCGATTTCCCATCAGAGCCGAGGTAAAAAAAACGTCACATTTACAGCCCTATATTTAAGTTGACAGTCGCCGAACCCCCCCTATATACTTCGGATTTCGTTTTGGGTTTGATATAGTTGGATCGCGAATATCCTTGTAAAATTGGGAGTCTCAGCAAGCTCCCGATACCCAACAACCTTACTTTTTGGAATCTTTTCATGGAAGCTCCAGATAAGGAGAGCGCCCCGGCAGAAACCGCGACCGAAACCGCTCCGGAAGAAAAAAAGATCTGCATGGAAACGGTTTGCCGGATATTGGACAGCTTCCCCAGCCGGTCCCGGCAGTATCTGATTCCCATGATGTCGAAACTCCAGGAGGAGTTCCGCTATCTTCCCGAGGACGTCATCAAACTCCTGATGACGGAATTGAAAATCACCCGCGCGGAGATTTATGGGGTGATCTCCTTTTATCACCAGTACCGGATGACCGAGCCGGGGAAATATATATACAGATTATGTTATGGCACCGCCTGTTTTGTAAAAGGGGCGCCCATCATTGCCGAGAAATTGAAGGAAAAATACCACATCGGACAGGGAGAAACGGATGAAACCAAGCTGTTCACCCTGGAGTTTGCTTCCTGCTTGGGAAACTGCGGCGCCGCACCCATGGCCATTATCGGGGACGATACTTACGGCACCATCGATCCTGAAAAAACCATCGAAATCAGCAACAAATACACCCTTTAATGGTAAATGAAAACTAGGAGCCCATAGCTGTTATGAGCACCGTTGTCAAAAAAGCGATTAATTTTACTCTGAATGGAGAACCCATCTCCGCTCCCGAGGGAACGGTGATTCTGGACGCCGCCAAACGAAAAGGCGTCTTTATAACCAATTTGTGCTCCAGTCCGAAACTGAAACCCTTCGCCGCCTGCCGCACCTGCATGGTGGAAACCGTGGTAGACGGCAAAAAGGAGCTGGTATATTCCTGCACCCACCCGGTCTCCGAAGGGATGGCAGTGAGGACCGATACCGAGGAAACCGACCGCTATAACAAATCCTGTTTGGAAATGCTGTTGGTAGAACATCCGCTGGACTGCCCGATTTGCGACAAATCCGGAGTGTGCCCTCTACAAGACAACACCGATGCCCTGAGCCTGTATAACGGGCGTTTTGAAATCCAGCGGCGCAACGAACCGAGCATCAAGACCAATCCCATCATCGAGTTTTATCTCAACCGATGCATCATGTGCGGCATGTGCGTCCGTATCTGCGATGAAACCCAGGGCGTGCAGGCGCTCGATTATCACAAGCGCGGTTACAAAATCACCATCGGTACTGCCAACGAAGAACAGCTGGATTGCGAATTCTGCGGGCAATGCATCACCATCTGCCCTACCGGCGCTTTGATGGACCTGACCTCCGAGGCACGAGGCCTCGCTTCCATGTTCACCAATACGGAAACCACCTGCAATTTCTGTTCGTGGGGCTGTACGTTCAAACTGGAAACCAAAAAAGGCCAATTGGTCCGCATCGAAGGCGACGAAACCTTCGATGTCGGAATCAACGAGGGCAATCTATGCGCCAAGGGACGATTCGGCCACGGTATGGTACAAAACGAAAACCGTCTCCAAACCCCTCTGATGAACGTCGGCGGAGAATTCAAGGAAATCGGCTGGGACGAAGCCCTACAAACCATCGCAGAACGCATCACCGCGACAGTGAACCGGAGCGAACCTGGAAGCCTTGCGGCTATCGGTGGAGAAACACTGACCAACGAAGAAAATTACCTGCTTCAAAAATTGTTCCGAGAAGTCATTGGATCCAACCAGGTCACCAACCTGAATCATTTGCGCGCGCCCTACATCAATGCATTCCAACAGAAATGTTTTGAAAGCGGGATCGTCTCCAAGCCTATTACGGAGTTGGAGGAAGCTGATGTCGTCCTGCTGTTCAACACGGATATCCCTTCCGAATATCCCGTAGCGGGCAACTCCATCCGAAAAGGCGCCATTTACACGGGCACGGATATTTTGATTGCCAACCCTAGAAACGTGGAATTCAGGCATGAATCCCGAATGGAAGTGCGAATGACCTACAAACCGGAATCCGATGCCGCCGTGGCGAACCGGATCAGCCGGATCCTCATCGATAATAATCTCATTGATATCGCCAAGGCCAAGGAAGCGCTACCCAACTACGACGCCTTCGTACAATCCCTGGGCAAATATACCAGCCAGTATACCGAGGAAGTCACGGGTGTGAGCGATGCGACTCTGATTCAAGCGGCGGAACGGCTGGGACAAAACGCCGACCGGTTTATTCTGATCGGCAACGATATTATAGAGACCGGCCAGGGCGAGGCGATCCTCAGCGCCTTGCTGAACCTCAGTTTACTGCTCCATCTTGGTGGTAAAGGGAGTGTCAACATCTACCCGCCGAGAGAGCATTGCAATTCGCAGGGTGTCAACGATATGGGAATGGTTCCGGAAACTCTTCCCGGATACCAGCCGAATAATATGAACCAGCAAAACCTGGTAGCTGATCTTTGGAAAAACTGTTCTCAGGGCACCATCAAAATGCTGTTCATCGCCGGGGAAAACCCGTGCCATTCAAGCAGTCTGGCCGCCATTGCGAAGAACGCCCTCCAAACGGTTCCCTTTCTCGTTGTTCAGGACATGTACATGACGGAAACGGCGAGCATGGCGGATATCGTGCTGCCCACCTGCTCCTATGCCGAAAAGGAGGGAACGTTTACCAATATGTCCCGCCATGTTCAGAAAGTGGCGCCCGCGGTTCTTCTGGAAGGACAATCGCG
>JAUVMD010000282.1 GCA_030600405.1 Nitrospirota bacterium | reverse complement strand
TGACACGTCGAGCAGATGGTGATGAGATCGAGGTTCTGTTCTTCCGCCAGCGCAAACGTGCGTGCGTTGATGGCATCGGTCAGCACCGGATTTTTTTCGGAGATCACCCCCGCGCCACAGCAGGCGGCGCTTTTCATTTCGACAAAATCGATGCCGAGTCCTTCTGCCGACTTGATCGTGGCCAACATCAACTCGCGCGTGGCGCCTTTGGCCACGCAACCGGTAAACAACGCAAACTTCATTCGCCAAACTCCTCGAAAATTCGCCGGACGTCTTTCGCATCGTCAATGGGCTTGTGAATAAGGGGCGGTATCTTCAACTTCAACAGCATTCTCAACCCCACCGGCAGCAAATCCAGAAGGCCCTTGATATTGAAATACCCCATCGACTCGATGGGTATCTTGCTCTCATTCAAACGACCGCTATGCTTAACGGAATTGACGAAGGACAACGCGTGACGGGCGCCAATGTTGTTGTGTACCCCTTCATTCAATCCCACCGCCATCAATTCCTTGATGCGGTAAAACGGTTCCGCCGGTTTGGGACAGCGCTCCACGCACTCCCCGCAGTGGGTGCAGTCCCACATGCCGCCCGGTTTGCTCAATTCCTTAATACGGTCGCGGGTGGCCTGGTCGCGCGAATCGCTCACGAACCGTTGCGCCTTCGCCAGTGCCGCCGGTCCCAGGAAATTCTTGTCCACCTCCAGAACCTGGCAATCGGAATAACAGGCGCCGCACATGATGCAGGTCGTGGCGTCGTCAATTTTCTTGAACTGATGGGGACTCTGCTGGCGTTCCTTCTCCGGCTGCTTTTCCTTATTCTGAAGATAAGGTTTCACCTGATCCACCTTGTCCCAGAATAGTTTAAAGTCGGTGACCAGGTCCTTGATGACGGGCATATTCCCCAACGGTTCGATGGTGATGGTGTCATCCTTCAAAAGATGGGCTGCCTGTTTCTGACAGGCCAGCATGGCATGCCCGTTGCTTTTCATCCCGCAGGAACCACAAATGGCACTCCGGCAGGACATGCGGTAGGTCAGCGTCCCGTCCATGTTCCACTTAATGTGGTTCAGACAATCGAGCAACGTCGCGCCTTCGGGGAAATCATAATCAAATTCCTCGAAATACGGCTCCGCCTGCTTTTCCGGGTTGTATCGCTTGATTCTAAACTTTGCCATCAATACGTTCTTTCTTTGGGTTGATATCGGGTAATCACCACCGGTTTGTATTTCAACTCCAACTCACCATCCTTGAGGTATGCCAATGTGTGTTGCAAAAATTCCTGATCGTCGCGCTTGGGAAAATCCGTGCGGTAATGACCGCCTCGGCTTTCTTTCCGGGCCAGTGCCGTGGTGGCGATAATTTCCGCCATCTCCAGCATATTGCCCAGCTCGATGATCTCATACAGCTCCGTGTTGAACAACTGGCCCTTATCCGTTACCTTGCCTTTTTTAAAACGTTCCCTCAAGGCTTGAATGGCGGCGATACAGGATTTCAGGTTGTCTGCGTCGCGAAACACGCCGCACTTTTCCATCATCACTTCCTTCATCTCGTTGCGGATATCATTGTAGCTTTCCGTGCCATCCCGCTGAAAAATTTCCTCAACCTGAGTCAACACCCGGGCTTTTTCATGGCTTTCATTGATCTTGCCAAACTCCGCATTTTTTGCATATTCCAGCGCCGTCCTCCCGGTGCGTTCGCCGAACACGGTGGCTTCCAATAACGAGTTGGTTCCCAACCGGTTGGCCCCGTGGACCGAAACACAGGCGCATTCCCCCGCCGCAAAAAATCCCTCCATCGGTGTGCCTTCTGCATCGATAATCACCTGGCCATTCATATTGGTGGGGATGCCGCCCATCGAATAATGTGCGGAAGGTTGGATCGGCAGAGGCTCGTTGACGCAATCGACGCCAATGAAGTCGATTCCCAGCTGGCGAATCTGCGGCAGGCGTTCCATGATCCGCGCTTCTCCCAAGTGGCGCAGATCCAGATGGATGCACGCTTCTCCGTTAACGCCGCGACCGGCGTCGATCTCGCTCTGTTCGGCCCGTGCCACGATGTCGCGTGGTGCCAACTCCATGCGTGAAGGCGCATACTCCTCCATAAATCGGTCGCCTTTGCCGTTCAAAAGGTAACCGCCTTCGCCCCGCGCCGCCTCAGAAAATAAAATACCCTGGCGGTACAGACCCGAAGGATGAAACTGAACAAACTCGGTATCCTCTAGCGGCACACCGGCATGAAACGCCGCCATGGCGCCGTCCGCCTTGCTGGCAAACGCGTTGGTGGTGATTTTAAATACCCGGCCGTAGCCGCCGGTGGCGAAGATCACCGCTTTGGCGTGGATCACTTCCACCTCACCGGTACGGAGGTTGCTCACCACCACCCCGCTACAGCGCCCTTCTTCGATCACGAGCTGGTGCATGTACCATTCGGAATATATTTTGATGGCTTTGGCATTCTTCAATACCTGTTCGTGCAGAACGTGAAGAATGGCATGGCCGGTGCGGTCGGCGGAAAAACAGGCGCGCGGTTTGGAATGGCCGCCGAAACTGCGCTGGGCGATTTTGCCGTCTTCTGTGCGGCTGAAGGTGCAACCCATGTGTTCCAGTTCATAGATCACCCGGGGCGCGGCCTTGACGTATTCCTCCACCGCGTCCTGGTCGGCCAGGTAATCGCCACCCTTGACGGTATCAAACATGTGCTCTTCCCAGCTGTCGTCTTCGGAGTTGCCGAGGGCGGCGGCGATGCCTCCTTGCGCCGCGCCACTGTGCGACCGCGAGGGATACACCTTGCTCAACAGGCCGATATCTAGTTCCTTGCACACTTCCAAAGCGGCGCGCATGCCCGCCAGACCCGAGCCCACAATCAAGACATCATGTTTGATCAAAACCGTAATCTCCTATTGACTCGCTTGCCCTCTTCCCTTCGAACCTTATTCATTGGAGGTGGAGCTTCTTAAGCACATAAGTTACAAATGATTACTGAATATGAGTCCGGGGTTGGTCTGAGGCGAGTGTTCACAACAAATATCAGGAAAGTTTCAAAAATTGAGCCGATATTGAACC
>JAUVMD010000148.1 GCA_030600405.1 Nitrospirota bacterium | reverse complement strand
TATAACCGGCGGATAACACGAGCGTGGCCAGCTTGAACGGTTCCAGAGACTGGAGAGAATGGGCTTCATAGCTCATTCCCCCGGCTCTGGGTGAATAAGGCATGAGCTCGGCGGAAGGCCACAACTGCAGAGCCGAAAGCCCCAGGGCCAGAAACATGGCCAGACCCAGAGAAAAGGTAGTACGGAGGTAAGCTGAAATTCCTTTCTCCTTGGGGGTAACCCAGAGTTGATGCAGCAACAGAAGCACCGCGGTCATAATACTAATTTCAGGAGAACCCGCCAGTGTCTGAGTGGTGATGGCCAGCACTGTTCCAATAAAATAGCCGATGTGTTTTTCCTGTCTGTATTTCTGGTACAACCAGAAAATTAGGGGAAGCCACACACCACCAAAAAAATAATTGCCGAGAAGCACCGATCCGATAATATATCCGCTTAACATCGCCGTAACGCTGGAACACAATCGGGCAGTAAAGGAAAATCCCCAGAGTTTCCCCAACAGAAACACAGAAACTCCCAATATCAGAAAATGCAGAAAATAAAAAAGGTTGATCGCCAACACCGTATCCTGCAAAAAGAAGGCGATGCTTAGAGGATAAAATACTGCTGGACCAGGCAGGGACATGAACGGGGCCCCGCCGAATGTATTAGGAACCCAGTAAGGAATCACTCCCTGTTGGAAGGCCTGACCGAGAAAATATCTTAAAGGATAAGTAAAAAAATGGTAGTCCCTGCGAAAAATAGCTTTACCCATGAAGAACATGGGGGAAAAAACATTCAGAGCCACGAGGAACAACAACAGCATCCCGGAAAGCTCCTGTAAAAACCCAGGGGTTAATTTTAAGTTTTTATATGCAGTCTTGTTGGTTGACATGGATGGGATAGGGATTGTTAAAAAAACGGTTGTTATCCGGTTGCCCAAATTTCCTGGAGCAGAAGTCCGAATTACCGTATTCGAGGAAATCTATAAAACTATAAAAATTTTTATACTCTCATATCGAACTTTTCAGCCGTCTTCTCCAAAACACATATCCTGCCAAGCCCAGCACGGGAGTAAGACCGGTGACGATCAAGCCTTCCTTGAATCCTTCCGGGAAATAATCGAATTCCAGCGTGTGTTCGCCAGGACCCAGTTGCACGGCCCGGTAAAAACCATAGGCTTGTAAAATGGGTTGATCACGGCTATCGACCTTTACCGTCCAACCGTGGAGATACGTATCCATTAATACGAGAAATCCGTTGCCTTCCTGCGAGGTTTTCACGGTCACATGATTGGGACGATAGGTGACCTCTTTGACGTCCCCTTTGAAATGAGGAGACTCCTTAAATTCCACTGGTTCGTTGAGCAAAACTTCGTTAAGAGGATCGAACGATGTATCGTAATATTTGGAGAAAATCCGGCCGCCTTCCGGAACTTTCATTTTAGGCACTAAAAACGCACGGGGTAGAGCATCTTCCAGAATTTTGACCCGATTAGGTAAAATAACGGGACCCTTCCCTTCCGCATGTAACATCGGGCTGTCTCCGTCGATCCAATATTTCACGTTGCTTCTTTTTAATATCACCCTTCGACGGTCGGGTTCGGATTGAATGAGAAATTGGTACCATATTATGTGATTTTGGATATCCAGGGCGAGACCGGGAACTCCGCCGACATGCTCCACTCCGTAGACCATTCCCAGATTGGGATACAGTTGCTGTTTGGCGGCGCGCACCCTAGCTAGGCGGGTGGGGCCGGGCGGGTATATCCTGGGCTCCGGCTTCAAATCGAGTCGGCCGGTATAGGTCCTGTATTTTCCAGCGGAGTCGCTTAATATATCCATCAAAAACGGTGGCTCCTCATAAAAATTCCTGTCAATCAATGGAAGCAGATGAGCATCCTTGATAAACAGGTCCGACAAAATCATGACAAACAAAAACGCGGCGAATCCGGTCTTTTTCAATTTGCCGAAATACAATAGGACATAGGCCACGCTGAAAATGATTATAAGGATTAATGGAAACTCCGGCTCCAGGCTGGGATTCAATAAAGCCAACATTGAGGTGGCCCCAAATATCAGGATTAAAAAGAACAAAACCCTGGAAATTTTAATTTGCCGCGTCTGCGTGGCGCGCACCAGTGCGTCCAAACCAAAACCAATGAGAAAAATAACAGCGATAGAGGAAACGAATAAATATTTTTCCGGGTATCGGAACAAATCCAAAAACGGGATCCAACGGTAAATATACTGGTACAATGGATTGTATTCCCCTAAAGCGAAAAATACTCCGAAAAGAAAAATCACCAGCCAGAATCCCACGGCTTTGTCTTTTCTAAACAGGAATCCCAGGCAAATAAAGAGGAAACCAAAAATCCCCATATAAAGAGTGTGTAGTAGTCCTGAAAAATATCCTGCTGTATCTTTAAGCGAACCTGTGGTGAGGTAATCATCATATCCTGGAGTCAATATCAAGGTCGTCAACTTGGATGGCGCCAGGGACCAATGAGTATGAACAGCATAACCCAATCCTCCCTCTCTAAACGTATGCTTCAAGAGTTCCACGGTGGGCATTAACTGAAAAGCCGACAATCCTAAAGCAAAAAGTACGGCCAAGCCGAGCGTCGCCGTAATACGGATAATCTCCATTTTGGTCCGCGTCTTCGTCGTAAACACGATGGCGTGAAGATACAGCAGAAGCATGGTCATGACGCTGATTTCCGGACAGGCGGCAAGGGTTTGGGTGAAAATCGCCAATACCAGTCCGATAAACCAGCTCAGACGATTATTCTCTTCATACTGGTAATACAACCAGAAGATCAAGGGCAACCAGACCGATGACAGGAAGTAATTACTGGTAAGGGTGGAAGCGACTATCAATCCACCTAACATACCGGTAACCCCGCAACAAGAGGCGGCCAACCAGGAAAGATCCCATTTGCGGCTCAATAGGAATATGAAAATTCCCATGATTAAAAAATGAAACACATAATACAGGTTCAACGCCAGGGAGGGATCGTTGATGAAAAATATAACGCTCGGAGGATAAAACACGCCGGGATGCAGGGTGGACATGAACGGCGCGCCTCCAAAGGTATTGGTCGTCCAGTAAGGGATCGCCCCCTGTTGATAGGCTTGCCACAGAAAGTAACGAATGGGGTAGGTTATAAATTGAAAATCACGGTAGAAGATCACCTTCCCCTCAAAGAGCATGGGATAAAAAAAGACGGCCGCTATTCCGAACAAGAGGAAAACGCCAAGGGCGTTTTTTAAGGGATCAGAAATTTCCTGATGGATTTGAACGTCAAGAGGCGGTATCTTTTTCATTCCAAATAAACCTTTCCATATATTTTCTTAAAAACAAGCTCCCGAGGGTAACCAGCAAGAAGCTGAAACCGCTGATCATCCAACCCGCCTTCATACCTTCCGGTAAAAAATCGAATTCCAAAGTATGACGACCCGAACCCAGTTGAACGGCGCGGTAATAGTGATTAGCCTTTAATATGGGGCGCTCTTGACCATCCACCTTAACTGTCCAGCCGGGGAAGTACGAATCCATCAACACCAGAAATCCGTCTCCCTCCTGACGGATCTTTACGGTGACGTGGTTGGGCCGGTAACTCACCTGTTCTACCTCTCCTTGAAAATGATCCGATTCTTTGAAATCGATGTTCTCACTCAAAAGGACTTCCTTGAGTGGGTCAAAGGATTTGTCGTAGTAGGTATTGAGCACATGACCGCCTTCTTTCGGTACCTTCATCCTGGGGACGAGATAGGCGCGAGGCAAAGCGTTTTTCAGGATCTGCACCCGGTCCGGTAAAATCAATGGATAGTCGTCTTTGTAGGCAATCTGTTTGTCTCCATCGACCCAATACTTCACGTTGCTTCGGTTTAAAATGCGTTTTCTTCTCTCTGGCGGGCTTTTGATAAAAACAGACCACCAAAGAATATTACTCTCCAGTTCGAGAGCCAAGCCGTTAAGTCCATTCACATGTTCCAGCCCGTAAATCATCCCCAGATAGGGATACAAAAGCTCTTTGCTGGCAAATATGGTCGCCAGCCTGGTGGGTCCGCCAGGATAAGAATTGTAATTCGGTTTTTGTTGGAGCGGCCCGGAATAGATCCGATGCTTTCCGAAAGAATCTCCCAGGATATCCATCACCATCGGATTCTCTTTGTAATACTTTTTATCAATCAATGGCAGGAGTTGAGCATCCTTGAACGATAAGTCCACCATTATTATCAGAAGAACCGATACCGCAAACCAGGTTTCCTTCATTTTTCGGAAATAAAACATGGTGTATGAAAAGCCGAACAACAAAAGAATGGCTAAAGAATATCTCGGATTAAAATAAGGTTTCCATATGGCAAGCAGACCGATTATCCCAAATAAGAGTATTAAAATCGTCAGAACCCGAAAAATTCTGATTTGTCGATCACGGGTGTAACGAATTAAAGCCTCTAAACTATAGCCGGTAAGAAATACGGCCGCGAAAGAAGATATATAAATATATTTTTCCGGGTACCGGAATAAATCCAAAAAAGGAATTCCGTAATAGATGATTGGGTAGAAGGGGTTATGCTTCCCAAAGGCCAGAAAGATTCCGAACAAAAAAACCACGAGCCAAAATCCCACCGCTTTTTCCCGGCGGAAAAGAAATCCCAAAAGAACAAAAGTCAGCCCAAGTAATCCCATATAAACGGTATGCAAAAAACCGGAGACCATCGGCGGTTTATTTTTGTTTGCAGTAGGCGAATCTCCAGCGAGACCCCCATTCGGTTTGGGCTGAGTGTTTAAGTTGGATCCCTTAGC
>JAUVMD010000068.1 GCA_030600405.1 Nitrospirota bacterium | reverse complement strand
TGACGCCGATGGAGCCGGTCGATCCGAGGATGGAAATTTTTTTCATAAGTGTCCTCAGTCAGTTGGTTCGCTAGTGTTAAGTAACAGGATAGGCCGCATTCTTACAAAAATCTTAAAAAAAATCTCACTCCTGGCTCATAAAAATAATGTGTGGTAAATATAAAATGCGGGTCCGGCAAACATCAGGCTGTCCAACCGGTCCAGAACACCCCCGTGACCCGGGATCAATGATCCGGAATCCTTAACCCCTGCCCGGCGTTTGAAGAGGGACTCGGCTAGATCTCCTATTTGACCCATGGTACCGCATAAGAAGGCCATAATCAAACAATGGGTTAGTGGAAGGGTTTCAAAAAACAGACATTGGGCCGCGACCCCTCCGGCCACACTGCCAACCAGGCCCGCCACCGATCCCTCAATGGTTTTGCCGGGGCTGATCCTGGGTGCAAGTGGAGTTTTTCCAATAGTTTTCCCGACGTAGTAAGCGGCAATGTCGCCCGACCAGATCACCATAAAAAGATAAAATAGAATATGGTTGCCGTGTTCCATTCCGCGCAAAAGAATAAAATAACTCATCAACCCGGACACATAAACTACACCCAGAAACGAATAGGCCACTTGGTTGAGAGCGTCCTCCAATGCAGATCCGGAAGCGTACCAAGTGATGAACAACGACATGAGACACACCGCGAGCCAAACCAGATAAAAATCGTCGCGGTAAAAACAAAAAACGAGGAACAGACACATTATCCCGCCGACGATGGGATTGATCTTAATTCCCATGTGACGAAGCAACTTGAAGTATTCCATCCATCCCGTCAACACAGCGGCGGTCACGAGAGCCAAAAACAACAAGGGCGAACCGTATTGAACAATTCCCAAGACAACGGGAATAAGTACCAATCCGCTCAATATGCGCTTCACTCGGCGGCCTCCTGTCTCAACTTATACGTTAACCTGCGGGGGAGTGTCATAGAGTCTAACTTGAGAATGCGCTTTGAGTATGCATTTGGGGCAACGGTCAGGCTTTGACGATCTGGTCGCCGATCATACCGAACCGCCGTTCCCGGCTCTGGAAATCGATGATGGCTTTGAGCAGATCGTCTTCCGTGAACTGCGGCCACAACACCTGGGTGTAATGCAATTCGGTGTAGGCCATTTGGTACAGGAGAAAATTGCTGATTCGTTTTTCGCCACTGGTGCGGATTAACAAGTCCGGTTCGGGAAGGTCGTGGGTATACAAACTACTTTCTAAAACCGGAAAGTCGATATCTTCGATAGGGAGACTCCCCTCCTGCACCAGCTTTGCGATTTTCTTAACCGCATCGACGATCTCCTGCCGCCCCCCGTAACTTAACGCCAGGGTCAGAATCAAACCATCGTTGCTCCGGGTATAGTTTTCCGCATGACGGATGAGTTTTTGAATGGCCGGCGGCAGTTCGTGAATGCGGCCAATGGTATTGAACCGGATGTTCTCCCGTTTCATACGCTCCAGTTCTTTGTTCAGGTACTGGTCCAGAATTTTCATGAGAGCGTCGATTTCGGGGCGGGGACGGTTCCAGTTTTCGTCGGAGAAGGAATACAGGGTCAGGGCCTCGATGTGCATCTCGGCGCATAAAGTGACGATTTTATCGACGGTTTTGACGCCGCGGCGGTGGCCCTCCACACGCGGGAGCATTTTCTTTTTGGCCCAGCGTCCGTTGCCGTCCATGATGATGGCGATGTGGCGCGGCAGACGTTTGAGATCAATTTGATTGATTAACGCGGGGTCAGGCAAGGGAAAAACTCCGTAAATTGGGATTGCTTCAGCAAAAAGAGCCCGGCAAATCCACCGGATTCTTGAGTTCAGCTAATCAATATTATACGGCAAGCATCAACCTTCCAGGACATCTTTTTCCTTGCCCTGAACGATCTTGTCCACCTCCGCCACATACTTGTCTGTGGTTTTCTGGATACTGTCGTGGCCCTTGCGTTCCTCGTCCTTGGAAAGAGAATGGTTCTTTTCCATGGCCTTGAGCTTGTCATTAAATTCACGCCGGACGTTGCGGAGGGCAACTTTGCAATCCTCGCCATACTTCTTGACCACCTTGGTGAGCTGTTGTCGCCGGTCCGTGGTCAGCGGGGGGATGGTCAGACGGATGACTTTGCCGTCGTTGGAAGGAGTCAGGCCCAAGTCCGATCCCTGAATGGCCTTATCGATCACCGGCAACATGGAGGCATCCCAGGGAGCGATGGTAATAGTTTTACTGTCGGGGACGCCCAGGGTCGCGGTTTGCGCCAGCGGGGTGGGGTTCCCGTAAAAATCGATTTTGAGATCCTCCACCAGAGACACTGAAGCGCGGCCGGTTCTCACCTTGCCCAGCTCGATGTGCAGGTGATCGATGGAAACCTTCATCTTGCGTTCCGAATCTTTAATCAGGTTATCCATATCAATTCGCCCCAACAGTGGTTCCTATTTTTTCTCCCAACAGGACCCGTTTGATGCTGTCTTTCTGCCGGACATTGAAAATGACCATCGGCAGTTTATTATCCATACACAAGGATACCGAGGTGGAGTCCATCACTTTGAGTCCCTTATTTAACAAATCGATGTAAGACAATTCGGTGAACTTCGTCGCCTGGGAATCTTTCATGGGATCGGCGGAGTACACGCCATCCACCTTCGTGGCCTTGAAGATCACCTCGGCCTCGATTTCAATGGCACGCAGGGAAGCTGCGGTGTCGGTCGTGAAATAAGGGTTTCCGGTACCCGCGCCAAAAATCACCACCCGGCCCTTTTCCAGATGCCGGATAGCCCGCCGCCTTACATACGGTTCGGCCACCTGCCGAATATCAAGAGCGGTCAACACGCGTGTCGGAACGCCTTGGCCTTCCAAGGCATTCTGCAGTGCCAGACTGTTGATCACCGTGGCTAGCATGCCCATGTAATCGGCGGTCACCCGCTCCATTCCCAGACTGCTGGCGGTGGCCCCACGCAGAATATTGCCGCCACCGATGACGATGGCGATCTGCACCCCCATATTCTTCGCCTCGGCCACTTCCGCCGCAATACCCGTGAGCGCTTCTTGATCGATGCCGAATCCGCCGTTTTCGGCGGCCAGGCTTTCGCCACCCAACTTCAAAAGCACCCGATCGTAAATGGGCTTATCCAAAGAAACCCCCTGCAGTTTACTTGCTGATTTCAAAACGCGTAAAATCCCCGACCGTGATATTTTCTCCCAGCTTGGCGATCTTCTGCTTGATCAATTCTTGAACAGTCATGTCGCCATCTTTGATGAACGTCTGATCCAGCAGGCAATTCTCTTCATAGAACTTCGACATCTTGCCGTCGACAATCTTATCGACGATGTTATCAGGCTTGCCGGATTCGCGCGCCTGATGGGCGAAAATTTCCCGCTCCTTGTCCATCACATCCTGCGTCACATCGTCACGCGCGGTGAAGCGCGGTTTGGCGGCGGCAATGTGCATGGCGATATCTTTCAACAAATCCTTGAACTCATCGGTATTGGCAACAAAATCAGTTTCACATTGAAGCTGTACAAGCACGCCTATTTTATTCCCGGCATGGATATAGGAACCGATTCCGCCGTCGCCAGTGCTCCGGTCACCCTTTTTATCGGCCTTCGCTATACCTCTCTTGCGCAGGTAGGTGATAGCCTCTTCAATATTACCCTTGGTTTCCTTGAGCGCGTTTTTACATTCCATGATTCCCACTCCGGACTGCTGGCGAAGCGTTTTTACCATTTCCGCTGTTACTTCCATTCTCTAAATTCTCCTATGTCTATATATTTTACAAAAGATTTATTCAATTGGCGGCACTGTCTGCCCCGCATCCACCCATTGGACTGTGCATTCAGGACGCTATGCATCAGGGTGACCGATAACTCGGTTCCCGGAACTCTCTGCCGCTCAATACCATTAATGGTGAAATGAGGATTCTCCCTGGCCCGAACCCGGGAATGACCCCGCCATTACCTCAGGCGGAAACAGGTTTTTCCTCAGCGCTTTCATTGGAATCCGAATCCGAGTTTGCTTTGGCTGTTTCCTCAGCGGCAGTCGGGCTTTCGGCTTCCTTGACAGCGGGTGGGCTATCAGTCTTCGCCGCATCGGCTTTTTTCGCTTCCGGCTTAGGAGACTTTTTTGCGGATGCGGCGGCTTTCTTGGCCGCAGCTTCCTTCGCAGAAGCTTTCTTGGCCGCGGCTTCCTTGGCGGCAGCGGCTTCTTTCTCTTTCGCCGCAGCTTCTTTGATGGCAGCTTCCTTGGCGGCAGCTTCCTGCTTATCCTTTTGGACGGCCTTGTATATCTCCTGACCTTCGAGGCAAATGTCCGCAATGCGACTGGCAAACAGGCCTATCGAACGAATCGCATCGTCATTTCCGGGAATCACGTAATCAATCCCGTCCGGATCACAGTTGGTGTCCACGATCGCCACCACCTTGATACCCAGCTTGTTCGCTTCCGCCATCGCAATGCGTTCCTTGCGGGTATCCACGATAAACATGACGTCCGGAAGGTCTTTCATGTGCTTGATGCCTCGCAGAAACTTGTTGAGTTTCTCGATTTCCTTGCGCTTTGATTGAGCTTCCTTTTTATGCAACTGCTCGAACTGGGTTTCCTCCTCCAAGCGCTCCAGTTCGAGGAGGCGCTGGATACTTTTTCGAATGGTGGCAAAGTTGGTGAGCGTGCCGCCCAGCCAACGTTGATTGACGTAAAACATCCCGGCCCGTTCCGCCTGCTCGGCAATCAGCTCCTGGGCCTGCTTTTTGGTCGCCACAAACAGGATCTTTTTGCCCTGTTGTGACAGGTTTTTTAAATACTTCTCCGCTTCCTTGAAATGAGTCAACGTTTTCTGGAGGTTGACGATATGGATTCCGTTGCGGGCCCCATAAATATACTTCTTCATTTTGGGATTCCAGCGCGCGGTCTGGTGACCAAAGTGCACCCCAGCCTCCAACAGTTGATTCATGGTAATTTCAGACATACATTCTCCTTAAGAATGGGTTGGATCCACCGCCCCCTTCGTCCCGGCACAGAAACCTTGCGGTCACCCCTGTTCCAGTCCAAGAGCGTGTGAGTTAAATAATTGAAAAATAGCACTTTACAGTGCTTTTAGCGCAATATAAAGCTGTGGCGATAGCTTACCACAATGCCTATAGGGAGGCAAGGGCGGAGTACCCCGGCGGGTGAAGGCATTTGATCGCTATCCCCATTCTGCTCCTGCGAAACTTGCACCGGGCCTTGCCCGGCTAATCCTCGCAACTCATGATGAATAGAGGTTTGTTTTCGAAGCTCTGGTAGTCGGGGCGGAGACGTTCGGTGTGGTAATGCTTCTTTAAATTCACGCGTTTTTTGCTGGCGGTGATTTCCGTCAGGTCGACGTCGCCGTACTTGCCGTCGCGCAGGCTGACCAGCCGCCCGCTCTTGCCTTCCAACAAAAGGTTGATGGCCATGTTGCCATAGGCGACGGGAACAATGGAGTCGATCGCGTCGGGATGCCCCGACCTCACCAGATATCCCAGCCGCTGGCTGATGATGCCGACCTGTTCGCCGCCGTTGTATTGCGGCGACAGTTCCTTGAGGCGCGCCGCCACCTGCTCGCCGATGCCGCCCAGTTTTTTGTGTCCGTACGCGTCGGCTTCCTCACCTTCGAACACCATGCCTCCGTCCTCGAACATGGCGCCTTCGGAAACGATGACGATGGAATAATTACTGGGATTCCTCCGCCGGTCTTCTGACAAAATTTCGGTCAACCGTTCCATGTCGAATGGATGTTCGGGAATGAGGCACCGGTTGCAGGCCCCGGCCATGGCCGGCAACAATGCCGAAAACCCGGCATAACGCCCGAACACTTCGATCACCAGAAACCGTTCATGCGATCCGGCAGAGGTGCGCAATTGATTGGACAGTTCAATCGTACGCGTCACGCAGGTACTGAACCCAAGGCAGTAATCGGTACCTGCCACATCGTTGTCCATCGTTTTAGGGATCGCCAGCACGGGGCACCCCTCCCGATGAAGGTGCAAGGCATAATTCAAAGTATCGTCGCCGCCGATGGGAATGAGGTGATCAATGCCCAGGTAATCCAGATTCTGTATCACTTCCGGCGTCAGGTCGTTGATCTCCTGCGCGTACGTTTTTTGGAGAGAAGCCGGGACCTTGTTCTTTTTCACCTTGGAGGGCTGGGTGCGCGAGGTGTGCAGAAACGTGCCGCCGGTACGGCCGACCTTGTTGACGATCTGTCCGGTCAGCGCCTGGCAATATTCCTGCTCCGCCGCCGGGCGGTCGCGGTCGATACGAATCAACCCTTCCCAACCCTTGCGGATGCCCAGCACGCGGTAGCCTTCGCGCAGGGCACGCATGGTGATGGCGCGGATCGCCGGATTCAAGCCCGGTACATCTCCTCCGCCCGTTAATATTCCAATCGTACCTTTAATGGTGCTCACAATAATTAACGATCAATAGAAAAGTTAATATTCCCCTCCTTTTCAAGGAGGGGATGCAGGGGTGGTTATGATAACTCCACCCCTCACCTTAATCCTCTCCCCATGAGGGGAGAGGAGATTTTTCTTGTTCCGTGTTCCCTACTTCGGTTTCTATCTGTGTTTATCTGTGTTCATCGGTGGTTAATTTGTGTTTTCTGGTGTAGCGACGAGATCGTAATCCAGTGCCCCAGTGATGCATACGGGAACGATGTCTCCGGGTTCGGCCTCGCATTGTTCGAGAATCACCTGACCGTCCACGTCCGGTCCCTGAAACGGCAGACGTCCCAGCATG
>JAUVMD010000283.1 GCA_030600405.1 Nitrospirota bacterium | reverse complement strand
CCTCCAATATGGACGGTGCAATATCACTGATATGATGATACTGATTTCGGATTTCACCTTTGGCTTTAATCCCCTTCGGCCAATGAACAATCAGGGCATCATGCTGGCCGCCGCGGTGTTCGCTTTGTTTGAAATAACGGAAGGGCGTGTTACCGGCCATAGCCCAGCCCGCATGATAATGAGGATAAGTGTTTTCCCGTCCCCAATCCGTATAATGACGAAGGTTGGCTTCCAGTTCTGTTTGCAGACCATTTAATACATAAGTTTCATTAAACGTCCCGGCCAAACCACCCTCCCCACTGGCGCCGTTATCTGCTGTCACAAAAATCAACGTATTATCCATCTCCCCGATCCGTTTAAGCTCTTTAACCACACGACCGATTTGATGGTCCACATGCTCCATTTGAGCGGCAAATATTTCCATCTGCCGGGCATAGAGTTTCTTCTCTTCATCACTTATAGAATCCCAGGCCGGGATTTCGGGAATACGCTTGGTTAGCTTTGTGGCAGGAGGAATAATACCTAAACGTTTCTGGTTTGCCAAAATCTGATCGCGAGCTTTGTCCCAACCCATGTCAAACTTTCCACGGTATTTGATCATGTATTCTTCGGGAGCATGGTGAGGTGAATGCATGGAACCCGAGGCCCACAGCATCATAAAGGGAATATCCGGCTTGATGGACTTGTGCCCGGTAATCCAGTGAATCGCTCTATCTGCCAGGTCGCGATCCAGGTGATATGATTTTCGATACGGTTCGGGCGTGTGATCGTTCCACATCACGGGTACAAATTGATGCACATCCGCAGCCATGAACGTATACGCATGTTGAAACCCTTCACCGCTGGGCCAGCGGTCAAAGGGCCCCACCTGAGAGACTTCATAAAGCGGGGTATGATCCCATTTTCCCAACGCGTAGTTGATATACCCATGTTCCCCCAAATAATTGGCAACCGATTTAGCGGATTCCGGCATAATCGCGTTATAGCCGGGAAAACCCATCGCCGTCAGAGCATGCGACCCCAATCCGATTGAATGCGGGTTGCGACCGGCCATCAAAGAAGCACGGGAAGGAGAACAAAGGGCGGTTGTGTGAAAATTATTAAAACGAAGACCATTGTTTGCCAGACGTTCGATGTTTGGGGTCTCGATAAGACCGCCGAAGCTTTTGAATTGGGCAAAGCCGACATCATCCAGAAGAAAAATGATGACGTTGGGAGCTCCCGCCGGTGGTTTCGGGTCTTCGGGCCACCACTCTTTGGAGTTTTTATATTCCCTGGCAATCTTTCCTTTAAATCCCTCAACAGTTTTATTTTTTTCTCCTGCCAAAGCAGTCAGCGGCATCACGAACAACAAGCATATTGCGATAACAAGAACAGATTTATCTTTACCAAATTCCGGGAATCGGCACATGATGGTCTATCTCCATAAAAATATCGATTTTGTAATGAGCCGAGAATTATAACATTAAAGCAAGAAGCCTAAATATGTAAAAATGAGCACCCAAAAAGGGTTGCATTTTAGGTAATAAATTCAAAAACTCACGCCCTCCCGGCGAACCCTTGGTTGTATAAATATTCAGAACAAATACGATTCCAAGAGCAGGAAAGTATTTCAAAAATATGCTAATGTAGCCTACCATTTTTGCCAATAAAGGAGCTGAATGAGCGATGACGAACAATATTAAAAAATCATTTCAATATAATAATTTTCGGGTAAGGTTCTGCGTTATCATTTTGGGAATTTTGTCAATGGTGTCTGTTGCCACCGAATCCATGGGCCAGCAATTCGAGATAACTCCTTTCGTCGGCTATCGTTTTGGGGGAGATTTCGAAGATTCAGGGACAGGAGTTGGTCTGGATATTCAAGATTCGGAATCGTATGGGATTATTTTAGGCATGGACATGTCGCCCGAAACCCAAATAGAATTTCTGTACAGCCATCAAGCCACCGAGCTTAAACCCGCGGGCTTGTTTTCACCTACATCTATCACCGACCTTGATGTGGATTACTACCACTTTGGGGGCACCTATATATGGAATCCAAAAAGGGATTTGAGACCCTTTATCCAGGCTACCCTGGGCGTGACCCACTTAAGTCCGGACCGAGCGGGCCTGAGTTCAGAAACCCGATTTTCCTTCGGAATCGGTGGCGGTGTAAAATATTTTTTTACGAAGCATATTGGTTTAAGGCTGGATGGCAGAGCTCTGGGTACTCTTCTAAACAGCAACAGCGCAATCTTTTGTTCAGGCGGTTGCACCATTAGTGTGCAGGGAAGTACCCTTTGGCAATTTGAAGGAGGTTTGGGGGTCATTTTTGCTTTTTAAATTAAAGCTTTCGCATCAGCTTGAGTAAAACCGCTCATCAGTAATAAAAGGAGAAATAATTATAATGAAATTATTTTTAAATATTTTAATGGTTGCCACGTTAATTGCCGGCATAACGCCTATACCCACCGCCTCTGCTCAGGGGAGTTATGAGAAGCATAAGGAGGAAATTGAGCTGACGGCTTCCATTATAAACTTAGAGAGAAAAGAGATCATAGATCATAATATGGGTCTCAGTAACGATGAAGAGCGGAGATTTTGGTCTCTATACAATGATTACAGGTTAACCATGAACGAGGTGGGGAAAAGAAGAATCAAGTTGATCACGGATTATGCGGATAGCATCAAAAAAGAGAATCTTTCCGATGCCGAAGCATTAAGAATATTAAAAGAATTTCTTTCAATTGAGCGCGCGAAATTAACGCGCAGGGAAGAATATATCCCAAAATTTAAAAAAGTATTACCTCCTAAAAAAGTTGTTCTTTTTTTTCAGATTGAAAATAAATTAGATGCCGTTTTAAACTTTGACCTCGCGAAGGCAATCCCCCTGGTAAAATAATTATTAGGAGAAATCTTCATCATGCCGTCGGCGCATAAGGCTTATTCTTTAATTTTAGAAAAATCGGGGTGGGTTTAACTGAGGAGGCGGCCACGGTGACGGTTCGGACAATTCGTGTATAATAATGAAGTTCAAGCATATATTATTCAGAGGCTAGTCAAATCAGGATCAGGAGGGTT
>JAUVMD010000105.1 GCA_030600405.1 Nitrospirota bacterium | reverse complement strand
TTTAGGAGAGTGTCATGGGTTGAATCCGGCATCTCCTCCGGACCCTTTTTTAATATTATCTTCCCACCTGTCTTCAAAAAAGGCAGGCCAATGGTCAGACAGGTATCCAAAGAGCCGAAGCCTCGGAAAAGAACACGGTCGAATTTTCCTGAAAAGGTTTCCTGGCAGAAAAAATTCTCGGCGCGCCCTTCAACGATATCAATCGAATCCAATTTTAAGCAGCGAACAACCTCCCGCAAAAAATTGCACCGCTTTCTCTGGCTCTCCATCAGAGTAAAATCCAAAACGGGTTGAATAATCTTGATAGGAATCCCGGGAAACCCAGCCCCGCTTCCGATATCGAGAGTTTTATGAGATGAATCCAGCCACCGAAGGTATTGCAGGGAATCAAAAACGTGTTTTTCAAGAATCGAGAGTGCGTTTTTCTCGCTGGTCAAATTTATTTTGTCATTCCACTTTTGAAGAAGAGCACAGAATTCCTGGAAGCGCTCGATCATCTCATCAGAAAATTGGACTCCACTTAATCCCAACTTAAAATTGTTTAGAACCGCCAGAATTTGTTGTTTGGAGAGAGGGCTCATGTGAAGAATATAAATAACATGAGAACAAAAGGGAAGAGAATCTAGGTTCGAAGAGCGTTTTTAAATTCACGGGTCAGAATCGGAAGGATCTCCAGAGCATCGCCAACAATTCCGTAATCGGCCACCTCAAAAATTGGGGCATGAGGATCCTTATTGATCGCTACAATACATTTGGAGGAGGACATTCCGGCCAAATGTTGTACGGCACCGGAAATTCCGCAGGCAATGTACAAATCCGGACCTACGGTTCGACCGGTTTGGCCCACCTGGTTGGAATAATCTCGCCAACCATTGTCCACGACCGGCCGACTGGCACCAACCGCTGCCCCAAGTACACCCGCAAGCTCTTCCAGTAGGTGGAAATTCTCGGGACCCTGCATTCCCAATCCACCGGAAACCACGATTCTGGCCTCGGTAATATCTAATGTCCCTCCCCCTTTGACAATTTCCTTCAGGTGCAGGAGACGGGAGTGTTCGGTCCATGCGGGGGAATGCTCGATAATCGGAGCTTCTTTATAATCGGCAATCGGATCAGATCGAAATGCATTGGGTCGGAGGGTTATGATTACCGGGACAGGTCCTAAAAACTCCATATAGGATAAGGCTTTGCCAGCATAAACGGGTCTCTCAACCTTGATTCCGGAGGATTCGCTATAATCCAGGCCGATACAATCCGTGGCAAGACCGGAACCCAAACTCGAAGCCAGGGCAGGGGCCAGTTCTTTGCCATGATTGGTTGCTGGTAACAGGATTGCGGATGGAGGAGAGTCGCCCATGCATCCGACCAGTGCCGCCAAATAGCGAGAGCTGGTATAGGTATCCAGCTCCGAATCAACTATCAAAAGAACTTGATTCACTCCCGCGCGGGCAACCACCTTGACTCCATCCCCACTTTGCGAGCCTAAATAAACTGCCTTAACCTGGCCCCCAGATTTGGAAGATAACTGCCGGGCAGCGTGCACCGCTTCCAGACTGACCGGTTTCACCCTCCCATCAGAATGTTCTATGACCACCCAAATATCTTTATGACCCGACATCAAAAACACCAATGGCCTATTTAGGCCTAATTAAAATGATGGCCTTATCATGGATTTGAGAAAGTCACACGAGCCTTTCTTCATGTCAGGCCCGTGTGACTGAAGATGCTCAATTACTTTTTCAGGGTGGCCTTCAAACTGATTGTAGGTCCAGCCAGGGCTTTAGATACGGGGCATCCGTTTTTGGCGGCTTCAGCTTGTTCCTGAAATTTTGCCTCATCGATATCCGGGATAACGGCCTCGCACACCAGGTCAATTTTGGTGATTCCAAAACCGCCCTCCACCGCCTCCAAGGTCACCGTCGCCTTGGTATCGACGCTGGTGGGATTGAACCCGGCTTTCCCCAGGCCGGCAGAGAACGCCATGGAATAGCAACCAGCGTGGGCGGCGGCAATCAATTCTTCCGGATTGGTTCCAGATCCATCTTCAAAACGGGAAGGAAACGAATAGGCGCCTTGGTAGGCCCCACTTCCCAGTTTCATGGTTCCTTTGCCTTCTTTCAAATTTCCTTCCCAACGAGCTTCAGATGTTCTTGCGGGCATATTAGTTCCTCTCAAATCAATAAGAGCCGGGTGATTCCCAGACTCATAAATTAGTAATGAATTTAAAAATGGAATTTTTCGGCAATAAAAAATACCAGATTATGCCTTGGTGAACAAGCGGGAAAAGGATTTTTTCTTTTATTTAACGATTTTTTATTAGGGATATATCGATCGTGGGATGGTTCTCTCAACTTAGGAAAGAAAGTATTGACCTGTGGGTGTTTTGAAAAATTGGTCAAGTGGGATATCTTCCTGCTTGATGAATCCCTTCTGTGGAAGAATACCGCGCGACACCAGATCCACCACGGCGCAAACGGAACTGGCCGTGGTCCAGGCGATGGCTCGCCAGTCGCGTCCGCCAATGTCGAGCGGATAATAACTGCGTACAAATTCCTCTCTCATCAATTTACCATTCTCTTGCCCTTCCACGGCGGCGTGTACAAAAACCACATCATCGCTCACCGGAGGTTTGGCATTCACAAGAATTTCACCTGCCTTCTGGCGGTCCTTGCGCATGAACAATTCGTTGAAGAAGAACTTCATCAATTGGCAATGGCCGGGATAGCGGATGGTCTTATAATTGAGATGCTCCACTTTGCCTTCATAGGTTTCGCACATGGTCCCCAGCCCACCGGAAGTGGCAAAGGCCTCCAGAGGAACTCCATCGATGACGATGGTTTCCAAGCCTTCCATGGCGGTCACCTTGGCCCGTTGGCTTTCTTTAATGACTTCGCAATCGTTCAAATATTCATTGACCACTCCCTCCGGCGACCAGTTGAAGGCGTAGCCCAGGAGTCCGCGGGGATGCTGGGGTAATGCTCCCACCCGTAATTCAATACTCCGCAAATTGCGAAACTTGCCGGCCAGGTCTGCACCGACAATACAAATGAAACCGGGCGCCAGACCACACTGGGGAGCCATGACCCCTTTAGTGGTTTTTGATAATTTTTTGATGGCCTCGGTGGTGGGAACGTCTTCGGTCAAATCAAAATAATGCTTGCCAGCGCTATGGGTCTCCCGGGCCACCTCTAGATTGAGATCGTAGGGTAGGCAGGTGATCACGGCATCGTGATCTTTAATGGCTTTTTTCAGTACACCTTTGCTTTGGACACGCCCCTTGATAATTTTAAAGGGGTACCCCCGATGAGAACCAGAATCCAGTCCAGTAGTCCGATATCCGTTCTCAAACAGTAAGGTTGCCACCAGTTTCCCAACCTTTCCCATTCCTATCACCAGAACTGATTGAATTTTTTGAGTCAATTAAACCTCCTCAAGCAAGGGGAAGGTCAACAGTTTAGTTTTATTTTCCCTTATTGACAAGAGCACCCTACAAGGCATTCAGGTGTATTTAAATGTATAAGTAATTATCACCTTATAAATCAATATATTGTGAGATAAATGCAGTTTTTGTACTGCCAGAAGGCGGATTTTGTCACTAAATCACGTTATATGTAAGTTTAAGGAGCAAATACTACACCACATGGGGTAGATTTTAATTTTTAAGGTCTTAGATTTCAGACAGTTAATATTTTCTCTCTAAATTGCTATAAACATGGCACATAACCTGCAACGCCTCGACTAACAATACAAATGGGGTGTATTGCCTCATCAAAATGGGTAGAGGGGACTGATGGGTACATTGATAAAAAAGAGCATGTCCAAAATCATTGGGTCTTTGGCCTTGGTAATGGGATTGTTCCTGATGACCGCCCTTCCCGCTGCGGCCTCCGAAGAAGCTCATTATGAAGATGTGTACTTCAACGGCTACAAACTTGGATTTTTTGAGCAGTTAGCCTTGGAAGATCATATCGATCGGGATATTCCCGATGGAAATTACTGGTTTGAATTGCATACTGGTCAGTGGGGACCCATAGGCGGACCGGCCATAGGGCATATCGTGATACCCGAAGATTACCGGGACTATGTAGAATCCAAACTCTCGAAACAAAGCCAAGAAGCAACCGAGGTTGAACTTTCCGCTTCAGCTGAGGAGTGTGACAACAGCTGCTTGTACTGGTAACGACTCTCCCCCTGCAACTACGCCTGTAAATGAGACTCCCCCCTCCCTCCGTGAATGGAGGGAGGGATTTTTTTACCGATTATGTTTTCTATGCCCCATCCTTACTAAATAACCTTGACCTCATTGCGTAGCGCCTGCACCAATTGGGAGCAGGTTTCTTCCGGAGAGCCTTCCAGAATGATTCCTTTTTTGCGGGCCGGAGGCAGTGCCAGGGCGGTTTCCCGAACCCGGTTGGCGGCGGCACCCATTCCATTGGCGTCGAAGCCAATCGCCGCGGCATCGAGAATGGTAATTTCTTTTTTCTTGGCGGCCATGATGCCTTTAAGGGACGGCAACCGGGGCTCGTTCAACCCTTTCTGACAAGTGATCAGCAGGGGAAGCGGCGCTACAATGATCTCGGAACCGCCTTCAATCTGGCGGGTCACTTCGGCTTTTTGCTGATCATCTGAAAATTTCAAATCCGTCACCACGGTGACAAAAGGAATACCCAATAATACCGCTATCGCGGGTCCGACCTGGGCCATATCGTCATCCACCGCCTGACGGCCGCATAAAATTAAATCATATTCGAGAGTACCGATCGCCTTGGATAAAGCGGTAGCAACACCCAGGCAATCCATGCCCTCAAACGCTGAATCCAGCAGATGGATCGCCTGGTCCGCGCCCATAGCCAAGCCCTTTCGGAGAGTATCCTTGAAATTGCTCAGACCCAGGGTAATCAGGGTCACTGTAGTCTCTTCCGGGGCTTGTTCCCGAATGCGCACCGCTTCCTCGACCGCATACTCATCGTAAGGATTGAGCACCCGGGGCAGGCCCTCGGTATTCACTTGGCCATCCTTAAGAGTCAGAACTGCTCCGGTATCGATTACCTGTTTTACACAGACGATAATTTTCACATAGACTCCTGGCAAACGGGATTTTTGAAAAGAGGGCCATTATCGCATTCCACTTTATAAATGAAAACCCTCAACTCTCAGAATTTTCATTGGACAGGCAACATCACTTTTTCCTTGTTCCCTGACGGTTCGTCCCATAAATTAGTTAGAGTGACTCTTGATGATTCAAACACCCTTTCCAAACGCGTGACCCCGGATGGTTTCTATATAGTGATCCGCATCCTGGTGTACGCATTCGCCTTCACTCAGTTTTCCTATGTCACGGCAGACCCGGATTTATGGGGCCATATCCGCTTTGGGCAAGACATCTGGCAGCAGGGCCGGGTACAAGACATCGATCCCTTTTCCTATACCGCCGAGGGGCATACCTGGATCAACCACGAATGGCTCATGGAGGTGTTGCTCTATCTCATTTACAATCTGTCCGACTCCACCGGCCTGCTCATTTTTAAAGGCCTGCTGGGAGTTTTCATCGTTCATCTGCTCTCTTCGATTTACTTTGCGCGAGCCGGCAACATCACCGTTTATCTGATTCTCTTTGCGCTCATCATTCCGGTGATGGCGCCGGGATTTATGACCCGTCCGCATCTGGCCACCTTTTTATGCCTGACCCTGCTGGTT
>JAUVMD010000221.1 GCA_030600405.1 Nitrospirota bacterium | reverse complement strand
GCCGCCATCTCGTCGGCGCTGATGGTTTCGTTTCCTTGTTGACCGAACAGGACCACCTCGTCGCCTTCCTTCGCTTCCGCAATATCGGTCACATCAATCATGCACATGTCCATGCAAATGGTCCCCACTTGAGGCACCTTGTGTCCGCGCACCAGCACCTGCATCCGGTTCGTCAAAAGTCGTCCCAGTCCATCAGCATAACCGACGGGGAGGGTGGCGATACGGCTGTCGCGCTGAGTGACAAATTTTTTACCGTAACTCACAGGGGTGCCCTTGGGAAGGGAGTTGAGGGTCAATATCCTCGTTTTCCACTGCATGACCGGACGCAGGGAAAAATTTTTGTTTTCCAAGGATAAGGATTCTACCACGGTGGCTAGTGCTGGAGCCGGTAACGCTCCGTACAGAGCGATTCCGGGCCGGACCCGATCGTACTGGCTCTCCGGAAACTGAAGCAAAGCGGCGCTGTTGGCACAATGGGCCAGGGGTACGTTAAATTTCGCTTTTTTTAATTGGTCGAGTGCGGATTGAAAGCGTTCAATCTGATTCTGCGTGAAGCCGGGGGTCTTCGTCGTCGGCGGAAGAAAAATGCGTGAAGATGGATTCAATCCGGATATTTTTTAAGCCCGTGATGAACTCGGCCAATCCGGGAAGCTGGTCTGGGGAAACTCCGAGCCGCCCCATCCCGGTATCGACTTTGATGTGAACCCTCACTTCTTTTTCCAAGAGGCCCGCGCGTTGGGCCAGCGTTTCTGCCAATGACCGGCTATGTAGAGTGGTGGTCAGGTTATGTTGAATCAGGTCATCGGCCTCGTCAGGGAAAATTCCGACCAGCACTTGGATGGGAGCCTGGATGCCCTGTTCTCTCAGTTCGATGCCTTCGGATACGATGCCCACTCCCAAAGTATCCGCGCCGGCATCGAGCACGGCCTGAGTGCAGGACAGGGCACCGTGACCGTAGGCATTGGCCTTGACGACGGCCATCATTTGCACGCCGGGTTTCATTAGGGAACGTAGGGCCTGCACATTGTGCCGCAGGTTCGACAAATGAATCTCCGCTACGGTGGCACGGTGCAAGCCCGGTGGGTTGGCTGATGGTATGTCTATCGAATTGGAAATGATTCTTTCCTCTATTCCCGTCGACTGCGGCCGGTGGATGAGGTCCGTCCTTGAACAGTGGCTTTTCCCGCTGTCCGGACGGGCCGGCACGACATGTTGGCCGCCTCCTTCGTGGATTTTCGAATATGGTAACCGCGGTCGCTGTAAAAATTATACGCCATGGCGTTGATGCCGCTTTCCTCGATGCACCAGTAGGTGGACCCGCATCCTTCGGGAAACGCGTAATCGATATGGACGATGTCGCCGTCGAAATCAGAGTTTTTGCTGTCATGGTCATACAGGTTGCGGCATTCCTGGCTTTTGGGCAGTCGCCAGTCTTCGTGTCCCGCGAATTTTTTCTCATTCAGCCGGGCGACGAATTTGTGGGCTCCTTTCCAACTGCACCATTTACCTCTTTTCTGATAGCTGTCTTCTTTCAGCCACATCAATTTGTATTTGGTATCGGTAAGGGTGCCATCCCCGTTATCCGCAAAACGCTCTCCTTCAGCCATTTATCAAACCCAATAAAGTTAATGGTTAGTAGATGTGCCCCGATAATCTAAAAAATTATCTATGCCTTAACTTAGCTATTATAATTCAATAGGTTCTTTGAAACAAAAATTAATCCCGGCGGGATGGGGTGGATTTTCCAACGGATTCAATATGTGTAGCATTGTCAGGGATTATCCACCATAAATAACGCTTACAATAATCCATTATTTTTGTGGTATTTTGTGGTTTTCATTTTTACCGAAAGTATCCAGGTATTTTTCGGTGGGCGTTTTTCAAATACAAAAGGGAAATTATGGCTAAAATTGAAATTCAAAGTTTTTTTTTCGACCTGATTCATTGCAAGGACAAAATCCTCAACACATTCGATGAGTTTGATACAAAGTATGGAGATGATGAACGGGGCTCCCTGGTGGCCGGCATCCATGAAATGGCAGATGCCGATCTGGTTAACTTGCTGATCAGCATTCAGCGGATGGCGACGGGCTACGAGCAGATCAAGGAGTTGATGGATGCGGCGGAGGAGGAAGAGCTCCAGAAAACTCTGGTGGAAGAGGAGGATGATGACGATGAAGACGACGATGATGAGGATGATGAGAATTAAATTCGTCAGGCAACGGCATTCCCCAAGGTTCATTTGAATGTTTCACGATAAGAAGCACGTCCTCTTCGTATTTTTTGTCGCGGTTACTTTTCTGTCTGTTTGTAAAAGGGTGCAGGATCCTCCGCCTTCCAAAATAGTTTCCGAGGTGGACGGCAAGGCAATGATGTTGATTCCCGCCGGGGAATTTATCATGGGGACCAACCGCACCGATCCGGAGAATACCCACCTCAAAATCGGCACCGTCAAACCTCTCTACAAAGACCAGCATCCGGAACATAAGGTTCATCTGGATACGTTTTACATCGACCAGTATGAAGTGACCAATCGCGAATACAAAAAATTTATCGATGCCACGCAATTTCCCGAGCTTCCCGGCCATTGGGAAAAGGGTACATTTCCCGAAGGCAGGGGGAACCTCCCGGTCACCAACGTCACCTGGCGGGAAGCGTTGACCTATGCGCTGTGGGCCGGCAAGCGGTTGCCGACCGAAGCGCAATGGGAAAAGGCGGCGCGAGGAACCGGCGGCCGGTTGTTTCCGTGGGGCGATGAATACCAAAAGGGCTGGGCCAATGTCGGGGTCGATGGCGCCAAGGCGCTTGCGTCAGGCGGTAGTTATCCGAAAGACGTCAGCCCTTACAACGTCCATGACATGGCTGGAAATATCATGGAATGGACTTCTAGCTGGTACCAGCCGTATCCGGGGAATGATTATCAGTTCAAAAAATTCGGGAAAGAATTCAAGGTGCTTCGCGGCAACGGGTTTCAGAAGGGCGGGCACTACTTTCTGGAAGCGTACCGCTACACGTTTTACCGGACCGAAGCCAAACCTGATGAATATTTCGAAAATGTCGGATTCCGGTGCGTGATGCCGGTCACTTTTCCGAAGTGATCTTATCCTCACCGCGGGAGGTTTTTTTTAAAGGCTGCCACCAAAAGGAAGAAAAGACCAGCGCCGCGAAAATCATATCAACGATAAAAACCGATTGCGGGGTGAACCATTCCATATAAGTGATTCGGTTCAACCAGGTGGCTAGAAAGGAACCTTCATAGGATTCTCCCGTCGAGGCTTCTTCGAGAATGGTTAGAGGACAGGGGATTTGTAGGATCATCAGTAGGGTGATGAAGGCGAGGACTCCGGCATGGATCAGACGAAACCTACGGTGGTTCGTCATCAACGCGACCGGAAACCCGATCACCACGAATAAAATCACGGTAAAATGCAATATTAAAAAAAATACCGCCATGGTCCGGTCCCATCGGGGGGATAAAAAACTTCCAGAGCATTCTACTCCAGGATCGTGTTATCCAAAATGGCTTCCTTGAGGAAGGCTTTTGAAATATTGGCGTCCACCAGATAGGCATCCTTGAGATTGGCCTTGCTGAAGTTGGTGCCGTGGAGGTTGGCTTCGAGGAGAAAAGCGCTTTTCAGGTTGGCTCCTTCCAGGTTGGCATAGGTCAGGTTGGCTCCCTCCAGATTGATTTCCTCCATTTCCGTTCCTTTACAGAAGGAATCCTTTAATTCACATCCCACCATTTCCGCGTACGAGAGTTTGACTCCCTTGAACGTGCAGGAGTTGAAATCGGAGTATTTTAAGATAGCTCCCCGGAGATCAGTGTTGCTG
>JAUVMD010000255.1 GCA_030600405.1 Nitrospirota bacterium | reverse complement strand
CGCATCATGTGAGCATCCCCATCGGCGCGGCGATCATTATTTTGTACACAATGATGGGCGGATTTCTGGCGGTGGCGTGGACCGATTTCGTACAGGGCCTGATCATGGTGCTCGGTCTGGTGCTGTTATCGGGAGTGGCGGTGATGAGCCTCGGCGGGTTCGGTGGCATGATCGAGCATTTAAGCCAGTCGCATCCGCAGACGCTGGATTGGATGGGCGGCCGCACAGTAGGCGCGTTTTTCGGATTCATGGTCGGCCTGCTCGGCATCGGCCTCGGTTACCCTGGCCAGCCGCACGTACTGAACCGCTACATGGCCGCGAAAGATACCCAAACCATCCGCCACGGTATTTGGATCGCCATGGGCTGGGGCCTGCTGGTTTACAGTTCAGCGATTGTGCTCGGGTTGAGCGGGCATGCGTTGTTTCCCGGATTGAGCGACCCCGAACATTTGTTCCCGAAAGCGGCGGGATCGCTTCTACCCACGGTGGTTTCGGCGGTGGTGTTGACGGGCGTACTGGCGGCGATCATGTCCACCGTATCGGCGCAGATCATCGTCGCCGCGTCCGCCGTGGCGCATGACGTGTGCACCAAAATGATTAACCGAGACATGACGCACCGGCAGATACTGATTATCAGCCGGATGTCGGTGCTTTTGTTGGGCATCGGCGCCATGATCATCGCGCTGGTCAAGGTGCCGGTGATTTTCTGGTTCGTGCTGCTGGCCTGGTCGGGACTGGGGGCGAGTTTCGGTCCGGTGATCCTGTTCACGTTGTATTCTAAAAAAGTGACGCGCGAAGGCGCCATCGCCGGCATGCTGACAGGCTTTATCACCACCCTGGTTTGGAATATGACAGGGCTTTCTAATTCGCTGATTTATGAACTGGTACCGGCGTTTGCGCTGGCGTCGCTGGCGGTGTGGGGGGTCAGCCGATGGACGGCGGAAAAAACAGGGGAAACCACGGGTGTAATCCAAGAAGCCGATTAATCTTGGTGAGAACAGGGCAGAAGTTGGCGCTTACTTCAAAATCGCTACGATATATTTGGCGATTTCGAGGGAGGACCCTCTTTTACTCTGCACATAGGCATTGGCTTTTTCCTGGAGCTTGGGCAGTTCATCCGTATCCAATAACAATTTTCTTACCGCCGCAAATAAAGTTTGATCATCCGATACGGTAAAAGCCAGACCTTGAGCTTTCAACTCGCTTGCGATTTTCTGGTTATTTTCAATGTAGGGTCCATGCAAGACGGGTTTGCACTGGGCCACCGGCTCCAGCAGGTTGTGGCCGCCGCCCGGCGCATTCAGGCTTCTGCCGACAAATGCGACATCGGCGATAGCGTACACTTTGGTCAATTCACCCAACGTATCAAGTACTACGATATTGGCCATGGGTTTGGATCGGGGATCAATTTGTGACCGGAGGACAAATTTAACGTTTTCTTTAATAAGAAATTTAACGATTTCTCCCACACGTTCCAGCCTCCGGGGAGCGATCACCATGGAGAGTTTCGGGAATTTTCTGCGTAGTTTTAAATAGGCTTCAACACAAATTTTTTCCTCGCCTGCATGGGTACTACCCGCCACCAATACCTGGCCGTCCGGCGGAAATCTAAACCGTTCGCGGAGGCGAACCCGCTCGGATGCCGAAACGATTTGCAGAGCGTCGAATTTGGTGTCCCCGACGATGCGCACCCGATTCGGCGGCGCGCCCAGATTTTGAATAGTGGTGCGCCCGCGTTCGCTCTGCATGCAGATGACAGCAAACGATTGGAGCAGAGGTTTGACCATGGCCGCCACCCGCTTGTACCGGGCCTGCGATTTTTCCGAGATTCTGCCGTTGAACACCATCGGCGGAATGCGCCGGTCTTTCAAGTTCATTAGCATGCTGGGCCAGAACCCGGTATCGGTGAGAACATATAAATCCGGCTTGATCCGGTCCAGCGCACGGTTGATGAACGGCCAGCAGTCTAGGGGATGAAAAAAGATATGGTCCGCAAAGGGAATCAACCGGTGGGCGGCGTCGTATCCGGCGTCGGTGGTGACCGAGACCACAATCATGATATGGGGCCGTTTGTCCCGTAGGATTTTGAGCACTGGGGCCGCGCCGTTGACTTCTCCCAGCGACAGAGCATGCATCCAAACCAGCTTCTGCCCGGGTTTTTTCTCCACCAGTGGCACCCAACCAAAATGATCTTTGAGGCCACGCCATTTCTTCCCGGTGAACAGAGAGTGCATCGTGAAGGCCGGCATAATCACCAAAGCAGCGACTTTGGAGACAATTTTAAGGAACGCGATTTTTTTGTCGGCTTGGCCTCCCTTGGCTTTTTTAGGAGCCTCGGTTCCTCTGGTGTTCGCTGGTTGCTTTGCTGGGGGTTTCCCGTTCAAGTTGGGTTTCCTTTTTCAAGAAGCGATTGAATCAAATCCATATTACGGTAAATGGCTCCCTTTTGCCGCTGGACCACTTCGGCGGCCAGTAGGCCACGTTTCAAAATTTCTTCCGGATCGCTCAATAATTTTTCCAATACAGCAGTCAAGTCCTCCGGATGTTCGATTTGAATACCGCCTCCAGATTCGGCGAGTAGCCGGGCTTCTTCCTCAAAGTTGCCCATGTGTTTGCCGTAGATCACCGGCAGTCCCAAAAGCGCGGGTTCGAGAATATTGTGGCCCCCGTGCCTGGGGTCGAATCCTCCACCCACAAAGGCGACATGCCCCTGGCGGTAGTAATCGTTCAGTACCCCTAAAGTATCCACCAGCAGGACAGGCGACCCCCACCCTTCTGCGGAATCTTTCCGCTCTGAATGGAGCGTGACAGACAATCCTGCGTCTCTTAAAATGCTCTCCACCTCGCGGCATCGCTGCATATGGCGGGGAGCAATTATGAACTTGTAGTTTAAAGGGTTTTGGCTCAATTGAGAAATAGCTTTTGCTATTGCTGATTCCTCGCCGGGTCGGGTGGAACCAAAAATGACTGTAATTTCACCTATTTGCATCGATTTTTGGGGGCGGCTCCCGTCCGTTGGGAGGCTGTCGAATTTCATGTTGCCCGTTACCTGGACCCGGGCCGGATCGATGCCCAATTGCAGGAGCCGGTCCGCTTCCGCCTGGGCGCGCATGGAAAATATGGAGATAGGTTCGGTGAGCCACAGAAACCAGGGCCTCAGTTTCTGATACCGGGTAAAGGATTTGGCGGACAGCCGTCCGTTGGCCAGCAGAACAGGAATCTTCTTCCTTAAGCAGGAGCGGAGCAGGTTGGGCCAGTATTCCGCTTCGACTAAAATCAGGATGGCCGGATCCAGCCGTTTCAGCAGGGGAAGGATTAAAAAGGGCAGGTCCAGCGGAAGCCGGAACACGG
>JAUVMD010000230.1 GCA_030600405.1 Nitrospirota bacterium | reverse complement strand
GTGCTGGACGAAGAGGGCGACTTCTACATTCGCTGCAACACTTCCATGGTCTACCTGGAGAACATATCCGAGAACAGTAGCGTAGACGTCGATATGGACAATGAAGAAGTGTTCAAGGACATGCTGAACCGAAACGCTTCGGTGGTCACCGTGTCCATATCCACCACGCGGATGGCGGCGGAGAATTACGGATACATGGGTCCGGCCAAGGCCGCGCTGGATTCTTCGCTCTGCTTTCTCGCCAAATCGTTCAGCGCCTTTTCGCAGGTGCGGTTCAATTCCGTCAATGCGGGATTGCTGAAATCTTCTGCCTCGGCGGGTATCCCCGGTTATATCGATTCCTACCTGCACGCCGAACAGTCGACCCTACGCAAACAGGCATTGACCACCCAGGAGGTGGCCAACACGGCGGTGTTTCTGCTGAGCGAACGCGCCAGCGGCATCAACGCCCAGGGCATCGTCCTCGACGCCGGCATGTCCGTCAACTATTTCGACAAAGACATCGTCAAAAAAGCGCAACGTCCGGATTGATGTCTCCTACTTTTCCGCAAACCCGATTGATTTTCCATACTTTTTGGGTCACCGCACCTTGTTTTCAAACGGTTCAGCCGAAGGTGGTTTTCTCCTTTAGAATCGAAATTTAGGAGGCGGTCAAAGTAATTGACAAAATCGGCCATTGGGAGTTTAATGATATATTTTAAATGGAAAACGTGACCCATTGAGTTCGAGGTGCCGGTGAAACTGGTGGATCCCATTCTCAAATCCCTTTTTATCCTTTGTGTTACTACAGTGTTCCTGGTGGCTGGAGAAGGTGTCGGAGAAAGCCGAAGTCACTTGAAAGGAACGGTCAGTGTCGAAGGGGGTAAGAAACTGCGCAACCTGGTGGTTTATCTGGAGCGGGTGGGAGGCTCCATGAAATTCTCTGCGAAAAGCCATCAGATTCGCCAAAAGGGCCGCCAGTTTCAGCCCTTTCTGACGGTCATCTTGGCGGGAGATACCCTTCAGTACTTGAATGATGAAGACAAGGAAATCGACCATAACATTTACTCGTTAAGCAATACCGCTACTTTTGATTTGGGCTTGGGCCCCAAAGGATCGGTGTTGGAGCATACCTTTGTCCGGCAGGGCAAGTTGAATTTCTTCTGTTCCGTCCATAAAAGGATGGAAGGGCGGGTGATTATTCTTCCCACCCGTTTTTTTTCAATTCTCGAGCAACCCGGCAGTTTTATCCTCACCGATGTTCCCCCCGGCAAATGGAAAATCAATATTTTGGTTTTGCACAAACGGTTTAAGAGCCTGTCCAAGGAAATCAATATTGATGCGATGGGTGATGGTGATATAAGTTTGGATCTCAAGGTCGTCCGGAAATGAAGACCCTGCGTTTAACAGTCATAGGGGTATGGATGGGTTTGCTGACCGGGTGTGTGAGTGCCCCAAAAATAATTCCCGGCAAGGGCGCGGTGTACGGTGTGGTAAAAGCCGCCAGCCACAAAGATATGGTGGCAAAGGCCGCTCAATCCAGTGATCCTTTATACAGCATCGGCGGCAAAATCAACTACACCAAGGATATGATCAATTACCCGGAACTCAAGGAGCTCTATGTATGCCTGGTGGACCCGGGGTATCAAGGCGGCCGGGAACATCACCTCGCCACCGCAGGGGAAGGCATGTCGCTTCGGTCTTTGGCTGTGGCTTCGGGCGATACCATTCGCATCAAAAACCAAACCCCTAAAGTTCAAAATTTTTATATCGTTGACCATTTGGAAGACATTCAAGTTTTTCCTCCGATGCCTCCGGGAAAAGAGGGTTCCATTACCGTGCGTTTGGAGGGAATCTTGGAGCTGCAAAGCGAAGATGATGTAAACCTGGTCACCACTGTATTGTCCAAACCCGGATTGATCCCCCGGCGGGTGGGCAGTGGGACGCGATATTCGTTCGAAAAACTCGATCCCGAAACCTATGACGTGATTTTCTGGTTTTGGAGACTGGGAGCCATCCACAGACAGGCCGTTGTGGAAAAAGAAAAGAATACCCGCCTTGACCAGGTATTATCGGTGGATCAATTTTTCCATAATAAAAAATGAGTATCGGTGGAAAAATCTTTACCGCGTTTTTTGTATTTTTTACCACTCTGCTGGGGATTACCCTCTATATCGTCAATCAGCAAACCGAAGAGTACGCCCGGGATCAGATTTCGCAAAGCTTGAATCTGACCCAGGCCCGGTTCCAGAAAAATCTGCAACTGCAACAGGATCATACGCTGAAACTGGTCCAAACTCTGACTTCGGATCAAAAGTACCGGTCCTTCCTTTCCCAGATCAAAGATAACTTCTATTCATTCACTGAAGAAATTGCACACGATACCAGTGCGGATATGGTGTTTATGATGGATGACACCTCAGCCATCCGCGGGGTGTATCCCCAGGATTCTATTGAATGGGTGCAGAAACATCAGGGCCGGTTCAATCTGCAGGACGTCATCGATTCCGGAGAGCCTTCCCGGGGAATCAAGGCGGTGGACGGGCAATTGTTCAGCTTGGTATCCGTTCCCTTGAAAGAATCCCTGCGGGACGACTATGCGGTGGGGGCTCTGGTGGTGGGACGCAAGATAAACAACCAGTGGCTGGATTCTCTGTTTGGAAAGGAGCTCGCTTCCAATCAATTTCAGGTATTATTTTTTACCGGCAAAAAGGCGGTCGCGGGAAATGTCTCCAAGGATATGGAAACCGAGATCCTGGACTCCCTGGATCACATCGGGGAGCAATCCCAGGTGGTCCGTTTAAAGGATTCGCGTTTTGTGGTGCAGAAATCCTATTTTGGAAACGACACTTCCAAAGGATACGTGTACCTGGGCGGTCTGGATCAAAACCTGATTCCTTTCAACGAAATTCAATTCCAAATACTTTATCTGGGGCTGGGGGTTATGGCCCTGGGGCTGTTGTTTTCCGTGGGATTTTCCAGATATGTGGCCCGACCCATTTCTCATCTGGTTTCCGGCGCGCGCAAGGTTTACGACGGAGACTATGATTTTGAGATCACCCATAAATCCAACGATGAAGTGGGGGCCCTGTCAGAGGCATTCAACCACATGATCCGGGGCTTGAAAGAGAAAAAGTTTTTGCAGGAGAGTTTCGGAAAATATATGCATCCCACGATCGTGAAAATGATTCTGGACGCCCCGGACAAATTGAAGCTGGGGGGGGAGCGCCAAAACCAAGCCCTGTTGTTTTCGGATATCGCCAACTTCACAAACTTCGGCGAAAAGATGGAACCAGAAGCGCTCATTATCCTGCTCAACGAATATTTAGGGGCTATGACCGAAGAAATTCTAAATTGCAAAGGTGTGCTGAACAAATACATCGGGGACTCGATCATGGCGTTCTGGGGGCCGTCTTGGACCAACGGCAATTATTCCCTGCTGGCCTGCCTGGCCGCCGTCCAGATGCAGAAAACCTTGGCCAAACAACGCACGGTCTGGATTGAGAAGGGTCTTCCGGAAATCCGGACTCGCATCGGGGTGGCCACCGGAGAAATGGTCGTCGGTAATATCGGCTCGGAAAATTTCTACGAATACACCTGCATCGGCGATACCGTGAACTACTGTTCCCGGCTCGAGGGCAG
>JAUVMD010000057.1 GCA_030600405.1 Nitrospirota bacterium | reverse complement strand
TTCTTTCAAGGGTCAGGACAAACCGGATAAAGGAAAAGATCACCCGTCTTCTCACGCGCAAGACAACAGAGGACACCAGGGTAGGCCTCCAAAAGGTGATGAGCATCCCTTAGCTCATGCTAAAGCCGATAAAAGCAACCAAGGCCAACAAGGCGGACCTTCCAAAGGTCATGATCGTCCTTCCCAAGGCAAGAGCAAACCTTCAATGGACAGTCCGATGGCAAGTGTTGGGGAATCACCTCAAATGTTCCACAAGGGAAAACCGGATAAGAAAGGGTCGAAAGGCAAAGAAAACAAGAAAGATACCTTGGCTAATTTATCCGGACAGGAAGATTCTTCAGCACAATCTTTCTCCCCTTCGGAGAGCAAGGGCAAGCCGTTTAAGCAAGACCAGGGTTCTGCACGCAGACCTTCCGGCAAAGAAGACCAAAAACAGTTCCAGACCAACCCCACACCCGAGGAGAACATTCAAGTCGCCAAGGCTGAACCGGGTCGTGGTAAAGACAATTCCAAAGGACACGGCAAAGCCAATAAAAAGAATCGCGGTAAACGCGAACAACAGACCGGTACAACCGCCGCAGTCACACAACAGGAACCGGCCCCGAGCATGGCACCATCAAAACCGATCACCACCACCGCTTCGTACGCGCCGTCGGTGTTTGATAATAATCAAAGAAACATCATCCAAAATTATTTTAAGAACTCTGGCACCAAAAAATCCGGCAAAGGCAAAGGAAAACATACCAAAGGATCTAAACGAAACAAAAACTCCTCGGTGGTCAAGAACACTATTCTGACTCAACCAACCGAACCTTTGCCGCAGAGTCTGGAATCGCAACTGCCACCGTCCCCGCCCAACAGCAAGCGGGTGCTCTACAACCAGCAGGTACTTCTCATAGAAAGAGGCACCAACAGAGTTCTGGATGTAATCAATTTGAACAATTAAAATGCGCAGGTTTTAGACCACCTTTGGAAGCGTCTCTTAACTAGGCTAATTTCAAGTAAATTCAATAAAATCATTGATTAACTAATTGATTTAATTAATATATTAAGATGGACTGAGTTCATTTATAGGGGGACTAATCACAGAAATTCTACCTCGTTTTATGGAGGCTCCTATTATGTTTTATGGCCAAACCCAAAGGATAAACAAGCACCAAACGACTCTCTCAAATTCTAAAAAATCTTTAGCTCCAGCTTGCCTGGGATTGATCTTTATATTTTTAACAGCCGTATTGATGTCTGGTTGTGTTGTTCACCATCACGGGCATGGCTATAAAAAAGGTCATGGACACCACAAAGGCCATATTAAAATAAAACCCGCGGCGAAAATTTCCGTTTCCCCCATGATTGTCATTGACGATTGATCCAAGGAAAATCCGCTGATGCTTTCCGACAAATCCGACCCAATGAACCAAAGCCCTCCGGTCCAGTCGCCCTATACGAGAACTCGAACCCCGATGGCTCCGTTTGTAGCGATCCTGTTTCTGGCCGCCGTCTTTGCTTCGGGGTGCGTTATACATGATCACGGCCGTGGACATGGCCATTACGCAGGTCCGGTCGCAGTTCAACCCCGTGTAGCTGTAGCCGTTCCGGCACCGATCACCTTTACTTTTACCGATCACCACAGGCACACCGTTCGGGATTATTACCACCATCATCCACGTCATCACGGCAAAAAACATAAAAAGAATTACAAATGGAAACACAGGGGAAATGACCACGGAAATGATCATCTGCCGCCCGGTCTGGCGAAACGGGACGTTCTGCCTCCGGGAATACAGATGCGGAGGGTACCCGGCGATTTAGGTCGGCAGTTGCCGTCAGCGCCGCGGGGCACGCGATTTATCTTTCATGACAACCAAGTGCTACTGGTTGATGTGAACACCCGCGTGGTACTGGATTTCATCAATATTTCGGTGGCGTCGGAATTTTAGATCTGGAGGGAGGATTACTTCTTTCCCAAACCGGAGTATTTGAAAATGTCGGACATGGCGTTCAGGAAATTGGCTTGCTCCTGCGACCGCATGTCCTTTATTTTTTTGTCTTCATCAAAAATGTTGAGACGGATCTCAGGCGGGCGTCCCAACAAATTATAGAGCGCATGGGCCGTATGCACAGGGGGATGACAGGTTCCTTCCTTACAGACATAAGCCGTGGGCAGGTTCGACACCGGACCCCGCCCCTTCGCCCAGGGAATCCATTTTATAGTTTCCTCTCCCTGATAAACCACGGCCAACTGGTTGGGGCGATAATCCCGATATACAGTCTCCAGCATTTTTTGAAATTCCTTATCATCCTCCGGGCCGGACAATACAATTTCCACCGGGGACGATTCCATAAAATCCATGGCGGATAACAAAGCGGTAAAGGCGGCGGAACGTTGTTCCATATCTCCCTCAAACGCCCGCACAGTTTGTCGCCCTTTCTCCTCAAACAATTTACTGCCGGTCAGGCGCCCCAGCCGCAACAGCGCCAAGGCGGCCACGGCATTGGCGGAAGGCATGGCATCATCCATCGGAGTTTTGAGACGCGCTACCAGTGGTTCATGATCGCTAGCGGTCATGAAAAACCCGCCGCCCCCTTCATCCCAGAACCGATCGATCATTGACTCAGCCAGCACCTGAGCCCTTTCCAGCCATTGCGATTCGAACGACGCCTCATAAAGAGCGACCAGACCGTCCAGAAAATAAGCATAATCCTCCAGACACCCGTTGAACCGGGCCTGGCCAGCCTTATAAACCCGCAAAAGAAAATCATCCTGCCATAGGTGATTCCAAATAAAATCGGCGCAGGTCGCGGCGCGTTGAAGATACGACTCCTTGCGAAGCACGACAAAACCTTTGGCCAGGGCGGAAATCATCAATCCATTCCAACCCGTCAGGACTTTTTCGTCACGGTGAGGTTGAGACCTTTTGTTGCGCGCTTCCAGCAAGGCTTGTTTGCCGTTTTTGATGATGTGCCCCACTTCAAATATGGGCATCCCTTCTTCTTCCGCAGTTTTCTCCATGCTCTGGATCACGCGAAGAACATTGCGCCGCTCGAATTGTCCGGCGGGGGTTATTCCATACATCTTCGCAAAGACTTTGGCGTGGCGTGGACCGAGAATATCCAGAACCTCCTTCAACTCCCAGGTGAAATAAATTCCTTCCCGGCCTTCGGTGTCGGCATCCTGGCTGGTAAAAAACGCACCCTCGGGGGAAGCCATCTCCCGATCCACATACTCAAAAATTTCTTCCGGTACTGTTCGGTAAATGTCCTGCTGAGTGGCTTGGAATGCATCCAGGTACAACCGGGCCATGAGAGCGCTATCGCACAGCATTTTCTCAAAATGAGGCACTTGCCATTCCCGATCCGTCGAATAGCGATGGAACCCTCCGCCCAACTGATCATACATGCCGCCCTCGGCCATGTGGGTCAGGCTCTTGTCCACCATCATCAGCACATCGTTGCTCTCCGAACGCGCCCAGTGCCGGAGAAGCAGGGAGTACTGCATGGGCTCCGGAAATTTCATACCCGCTCCGAATCCGCCGTAGGCTTCGTCAAATTTTTCGCTTAATAATTGAACCGCTGCGTTGATCAAAGTTTGGGCAGAGTTTTCCTGAACAACGCCGGGAGTATGCCGTGCATTGATTTTCTGGAGAATTCCTTTGGAACGGTTTTGGATCTGTTCTTTCTGATCCCGGTATTGATCATGAGCCTGCTGGAGCACTTCACCGAAACCCGGTTGGTGGCTACCCGGAACCGGAGGGAAATACGTTCCTCCAAAATAAGGTTCCTGCTCCGGCGTTAAAAACAGGTTCAAGGGCCAACCGCCCTGCCCGTTCATGGCGATCAGGGCATTCATGTAAATCGCATCGATTTCCGGCCGCTCTTCCCGGTCTACCTTGATATTGACGAACCGCTCGTTCATCTGGCGAGCCAACTCCTCGTTATCAAAACATTCCCGGGACATGACATGACACCAGTGGCAGGCCGAGTACCCGATGCTCAGGAAAATCGGTTTATCCTCCTGCCGCGCTTTGTCCAGAGCCTCCGGCCCCCAGGGATACCAGTCCACCAGTTGATGGGCGTGCTGGAGTAAGTAGGGACTGGTTTCGTGCGCCAGCCGGTTATTAGGTCGAGTCGATGCCATAAGCCAGGGAAACCTAAAATTCAAGTTTTGCTTTAGATACGGATTCCCAAAGCATACAGAATATTGGGAAACGAATAAAGTTTTTATTCTAAAAAGGAGGCGGCTGTAGACCAGGGAGGCCGGCGGCCGGGCTATTCGGCAATCAGAATTTCGCGGCGCTGGTTATAAAAATTTCGGAAGCTTATGTATGGGTCGATAGCACCTTCTTTAAGCGCCTTGATATCTTCTATGAAGAACGAAGTTTCATTGACCATAAATCCAGCCGTGAGTCCGGCTGCGGTGATGAAATCCGGCACCACCCAGAACAAGGGATTCATCAGGGCATCCGCGGCACGGCCAATGCCATCTCTTATGGAGGAAGGTCCTAAAAAAGGAAGTATCAGATAGGGTCCTGATGGAATTCCGTAAAATCCCAAAACCTGGCCAAAGTCCTCATCTACCAATTCGATACCGTACTCTTCATTCGCAACATCCACCATACACACAAACCCCAAGGTGCAATTGATCAAGACGCGGCCGATCACCCGCCCGGCTTTATCAAACTTGAACTGCAGGAGACTGCTGACCAATCGGGCGGGAAAGGTAACCGTAGAAAAAAGATTCCGGATCATGATCCGAAAATCTTCCGCAATCATGTCCCTGTAGGTCTGTGCCACCGGCCGCATTAAGTATTCGTAAAAATTATCGTTGAATACATAAACCGGCCGGTTGTACCACCTCTCAAAAGGGTCGGGCATCTCAGCAATTTCTATTTCTTCTTCCGCAAAAGGATCCTCTTCAAGACTGAACTCATTGCCCGCATCCTCTCCAAAGGGATCGTCCTCTTCAATGGCTTCGTCGGAGTAAGGATCCACCTCAGGTGGGTTGGTAGACGGTTCGGCTTGTGCCCAGTGAGAGTCTTGGGGAAGATTTTGAGAATCAAATACCACTTCACCCTGGGAACTGAATTGGAGAGCGGATAAAATTTCCGGGGGACCAGCAAAATAGGCGGCAAACGATGACGTGGGAAGAACCAGCAGACCGAGCACCAGACAATAAGAATGGAACCGTATTGCCTGTTCCCAAAACGGCTTTCTCGGGCTGGCTGTGGTCTCAAAAATCATAGGTGATTGACATTTAGAAAAATCCAAAGTCAGCGAAAAAAGCAGCTAAAAGGTATGTAATTAGTCTAACAGAAGGTTTTTAGGATGGCAATCAATGCGGCTGTGGGCTGGCTTCAGATAACCGTTTGAGGGAAGCGTCGGTTATATCGATTTTGTTCTTGCGGGCACGGGCCACCACCTCCCAAGCTTGTTGATATTGCCCCTTATGGAAGTGGGCATCCACCAGAACCCCGTAGGCCTGCCGGTTGAAAGAGTTCTGCGTCAGAGCCTCCTCAAGTTTTTTTATAGCCTCTTCGTATTTCCCAAGATTGTTCAAGGCCGCTCCCCAGGAGGCGTATGCTTTACTGTTTGCAGGATCCAACAATAATGCGTTTTCAAACTTATCAATCGCTTTCTCATTTTTTCCCTCCACCACCAAAGAGAGTCCCCAGTAATAATAGTTTCTGGTTTGATTGGGATCCAAACGAGAGGATTGGTCGAACTTTTCGTGAGCTTCATGGGTCCTCCCTGCCTTAGCGAGGGACAGCCCCCACCAGGTATAGGCATCGGCGCTCTTGGGGTTCATGTCCACCGCTCTGGAAGCCGTCTCCGCAGCCTGGTCATATTTTCCGAGGGCGTTCAATTCCTTAACCTTCCCCATCAATTCCACAAACTGGACTTTCAACTCCTGGCGCCTTTTATTTTCCTCAACTCTCTGTTTATTTTCCTCAACCGCTTCTTGTCGCCGCTCTTTACCTTCCTGGGTCTGGTTTTTCGCGGACAGAAAACCAAATCCCAGAAAAATACAAATGCAACAAAGTACCCAAACGATTTTGATTTTACGGGGCATTCGTTTCGCCTCAAAAAGTTCATTCAACAAACTTCAGAAGTATACAGACAACCGTAACCGGTATCAAAATTTCTTTACTGCCTGTCAGTCACGGATTGGATTTTTCCAGAGCCAAATTCAAAAAACGGGTTACGTCGGAATCGTGGGGCAACCATTCCTTCACCTTTTGCAAAACCGCCACGGCCTTATCCGGGTGATTGGTCTGCAGGTAAAGCTTGGCGAGGGAAAACGATCCAAAAACATAATAAGGGTTGATCTCCAGAGTTTTGCGATACGCCTCCTCCGCTTTCCCGAACTCCTGCACCGCGGAATAAACATTTCCCAAGTTCAAATAAGTGATCACATGATCCGGTTCCTGCTCCAGTATTTTTATATACAGTTGGGCGGCCCGTTCATAAGCCCCACGGTTCACCGCCTCCACCGCTTCATCCAAATACTGATCTCTACGGGCTTTACGCTTGATCTCTTTGACCTGGACCTCAGAACGTTCGAGTGTCCCGATGTGTTTTTTAACCGTCTCCTGTTCTTCCACGTTCAATTCGTCGAACCCCAAAAGCGAGGGTATCACCTGAAAATGAGGGGTGATCTGGCGGACGATCACCTGACGCTCATCCTTATAAATATATTCGGGCGCGCCAAACTCCAAAAGGGAGTTATCATCAGTGTGAACGGGAGCACCTTCACTGAATTTTTTTAACTCATCCTGATCCATGATCAGCAACCCCATCAAGTCCCGCACACTCGATATCCCCAGCCGCTTCAGTTCTCGTCCCTGAACAGGGTCCTCAAGCAATCGTTTGACTTTTTCATAAGGCAGGGAGTACGGCTGTTGCGACCCGACTAATAGATAGTCGTCCCCGACAATGGACTCCCACATGGTGACCTTGGGAAATACGGAAAGAAACGCGCGGGAGATGGATTTAAAACTCTCCGGCGACATATTGGTGTGCATCCAGATACACATGATTCCACCCGGCTTCAAACGGGTATCCGCCAACTCGTAGAAATCCTTCGTGAACAATGCCCCTATTCCGGAAATCCAGGGATTGGACGGTTCGGAAATGATGACATCATATTTTTTATCCGTTAGCGTAATGTGGTTCCTGCCGTCTTCAAGGATCACTCGTACCCGAGGATCGTCCAGGGCATAGTGATTGAATGGATCAAAAAACC
>JAUVMD010000325.1 GCA_030600405.1 Nitrospirota bacterium | reverse complement strand
TGGCTTCGATTGGGAAGCGGCAGTCAATGCCCTGGAAGTAAATCTAACAACGAAACGAAAAATCGGCGCCAGCACCATATCCATGCAGACGGCGCGAAACGTTTTTTTATGGCAGGAACGCAATTGGCTTCGAAAGGGACTGGAGGCTTACTTTACCTTTCTTATCGAAGCGTTCTGGAGCAAAGAACGTATTCTGGAAGTGTATCTGAATGTGATTGAGTGGGGCGATAGCGTGTTTGGTTGTGAAAGCGCCTCGCAAAAATATTACCAGCATTCCGCGCGGTGGATTACCAAGAATGATGCGGCGTGGATGGCCGCCATTCTGCCCAATCCCAGAGCCTGGTCCAAAGCCAGATACCAAAGCCGGGTTGAAAAGCGTCAGACCCGGATCCTCCTGAGTATGAGAAAATTGAAATTACCTACCATCTGATGGTGAATTTTTGAGGGGGGAAAGCCATTGAATCCGGGCCGCATCAAAATCAAAGTATCCAAGAGTCATCAGAACAAAATCCGTAAAGGGTTCCCCTGGGTCTACTATTATCAGTTGAGCAACCGAAAAATTTCGGGGAAGGCCGGTGATTTAGGAGTGATTTATGATTCCGGCAACCGCTTTCTAGCGGTCGGATTATTCGATCCCTTTTCAGACATTCGTTTGAGAATTCTGCAAACCCGGAACCCCCTGGAGATTGACGAGAACTTTTTTCGGGAACGGTTGCAACAGGCCGGCGAAAAGCGGAGTTCTCTGGATTCACAGGAAACCACTGCATTGCGGATGGTCAATGGCGAAAGCGACGGATTTCCCGGAATGGTAGTGGACCGTTACAACAACACCCTGGTGGTCAAAGTCTATACCTCCGCCTGGTTCCCTTATCTGAAGATGCTGGTGGATCTCCTGGGTGAAATGACAGGAGCGGGCCGGGTTCTCCTGCAATTGAGCCGTCATGTGCAACGCGTCAGTGAAAGTGGTTACCGGAACAATCAAGTGTTGTTCGGTCCCGGTCTGGAGGGGCCGGTACGGTTCCGGGAAAACGGTTTGTCATTTGAAGCGGATTTGTTGCACGGTCAAAAAACGGGATTCTTTCTGGACCAGAGAGAAAATCGGCAGAAGGTACGCGAGTGGGCGGAAGGACGATCGGTGCTGAATGTGTTCAGCTATACCGGGGCTTTTTCCGTTTACGCGTTGGCGGGAGGCGCCCGGTCCGTTTTGGAAATTGACATCAATGCTCAGGCTCAAACGGCGGCGTTAAAAAATTGGCAACTGAATTTCGGTTCCGATGGAAATCAAAAGGACCGGTTGCGCCAAATCAAAGGGGATGCGTTTGAGCAATTGGCTTCATTGAACCGTCAGGGCGAGCAGTTTGATCTGGTGATTCTGGACCCACCGGCTTTCGCCAGTCGCAAACAAAACAAACAAAATGCCCTGCAGGCCTACCTGCGGCTCGCCAAAGCCGGGGCGCAGTGTACCCGTGAAGGCGGTCTTCTATTGGCGGCTTCTTGTTCCTCCCAGGTGCGGGCGGACGAATTTTACCGGGCGGTGGATCTTGGAATCCGAGCGACTGGGCGGTCCTACAAAAAAATACTGAAAACAGGCCATCCTCTGGACCATCCGGTGACCTTCAAAGAGGGGGCCTACCTGAAGGCCATTTATTGTCAATTTTAGGGGTTTGGGGTACTTTTCTATAGAGAAGGGACTTGTAGAAGGGTATTTCGGGTTTCTTCTGGGGGAAAGGTATTGTGGGCGCTGAAACCTATACCATTAAATCCCAATGTTACTGAATAGTGTGAGCAAAAATTCGAACCGAAAAAAGTTTCGGTAATTACTCTACCGTTATTTTTTCTTGGCTTTTCTTCTACGCTTTGGTGCTTTTTTCGCTGCTTTACGTTTTGCTTTACGCTTTGGTGCTTTTTTCGCTGCTTTACGTTTTGCTTTACGCTTTGGTGCTTTTTTCGCTGCTTTACGTTTTGCTTTACGTTTCGGTGCTTTTTTCTTTGCTGCTTTACGTTTTGGTGCTTTTCGTTTAGCTTTCTTCTTGGTTGCCATCAAGAACTCCTTTCGTTAAAAATATTTGGTAAGTTTCAGCGCCCAAATATTTAAATTATTTTATTCTATACACCACTAATGTCAAGAGCATATTGATTCAAAAAGGGTTTTGACGATATCCGGCGGTTCTGCCTGAATTTCCATTTTGGCTCGCGTGAGTTGAAACAAAAAATGTGGATGGCGGGAAACCCTTGCCAGCACTGACTGATCGATGGGATCGATTAAATTATTTTGAATAATTTGTTATCCTGTCACAATGGATTGAGGTATATATCCGAGCGAAATTTTTTTTCATTTTTTTTGTAATATTTTATGAATTTTTCTCTGAAAACGCATTCGATTGACAGTTTTTCATATTTTCCCCTCCTCCTTCATGCCTTCAGTCCGAGAAGTTTCGAGAGGGAGAATGGGGTCCGTGAGGAATTATTGCTGGGCCATCCTTCCGATCCAAGATCCTCTCAACAGCATCGTCAGTTGTTACTTGAAAATTTAAACATAGACTCAAAAGAACTTTTTTTTGTGAAACAGGTTCATGGCGATCGCGTTTTTGTTCTGGATGATCCTCAAAAATCAGCCGATCAAGTGGAACAGGTAGAGGCGGATGCTTTGATCACTCACCTGACTGAGAAGCCGATTGCGGTGCTGACCGCGGATTGCGTTCCGGTCATTCTGTATGACCCTGC
>JAUVMD010000288.1 GCA_030600405.1 Nitrospirota bacterium | reverse complement strand
TGAACACAACGAAAGCCAAAGTTGGAATTACGCACATAGGGGTCCGACCAATAACGGGTAGCGGGTGTCAGGTGACGTTCGCTGGAGTACCAGGAACCACCGCGCAATCCTTTTTCCTCCCCGGCTTCGGGCCCTTTCGGATTTTTCGCGGGGCTTCGTTCGTAATACTTTTTTTCATACCAGTCCGCCACCCACTCCCATACATTGCCCGAGGTATCGTACACTCCGTAAGCATTGGGTTGGCGGGTTCCTACCGGATGAGTCTGGTCTTCCGAGTTGTCATCGAACCAGGCATATCCAGGATTCATGTCTTCGCCCCAGAAATACAAAGAGGATGCTCCGCCACGCGCGGCTTTTTCCCATTCGGCTTCGGTGGCCAGACGCTTGCCGGCCTTGGCGCAATAGCCTTTTGCTTCGTACCAGTTGACCTGATCGACGGGATGATCCTCTCCTGTAAACTTTGATGGATTGGCTCCACGGAGGCGTTCATAATCTTTTTGAACCACTTCAAACCTATCGATGAAAAACCCATCTAGATAGACCTTGTGCGGGGTTTTATTGCTCGATCCTTCCAAACCCATGACAAATTGTCCCGAGGGAATCCACACCATGCCCTCTGGAGACTGCGGAACCGCTTCGGTTAAAGTGGGAGCCCACAACAGGAATGACACAAACAGCATTACCAACACCAACGATTTTTGATGGAAAAAGCTATTTTTCATACGCGGATTTAAATCTTACTTCTCTTAATCATTTTAAAATTTTTCATTATCAATTGACCCGAACTATTCCCTCAACAACCCAAATCATATATTATCACACGAACCTCAGGGTCCGGCAAAACTTCAAGAACACTAACCGAAGGAGCAAGACCTTTAAATGCCATTTTGGAATTGGTTTGGATCGGGCAAACTCAAGGAGTGCGAGGAGAAAGTACGGTGCGAACCGGAGAACCCTCAATGCTATTTTGAGCTGGGAGCGGAATACGAACAGCGGGGTCAACATCCCCAGGCCATCGAGGCGTTTCAGCAAGCCCTGAAATTGAGTCCCCGGTCCGCCGAGACCCATTTCAATCTGGGAGTCCTTTACGAAACTACCCAAAACGGGCGGCAGGCCATCTTTCACATGGTGCAGGCGGGCAATCTGTTCTCCGAGCGCAACGACATGGAGAATAAGGATAAGGCTCGCAAGAAACTGAAAGCGTATTACAAAAAATTCGATTTTCAGTCCGGCGACAATCCGCCCCCTGCTTGAAACCCGCTTCTTTTCAACCCCTTTTATCTTCCGCTGGAATCCAATTGCCTCCTCAAAAAAATATGTTACCCTTGAAATATAGCCTTGCAAAACCCTATAAAATGGTATTTTAGTGTCCTGCATATAAAAGTCATGAAAATTTGCCTGATAGAACCTTCCAAATTTGTTTCGCTGACCAATCTTGTGTCCACGATCAGCATGCCGCCAATCGGCCTGGCCTATATCGCCGCCGCCTTGCGCGAAGCAGGCCATGAGGTAACGGTGGTTGACGGACCCGGTTCGGCTCCCCGCAATTTTTTTCAATTCAAGGGTGTTCGGGTACGGGGCTTGACCAAGGAAGATATTATCGAGCGCATTCCAAAGGACTCCGAAGTCATCGCGCTGGGATGCATGTTTACTTCCAACTGGGTGTATGTCCGCGAAATCGTAAAGGATATTCGTGTCCGATTTCCGAACGCCAAATTGATCATGGGCGGCGAGCACGTTACCGGTTTTCCCGAGTTGTCCCTCGAACAAGCGCCCTTGGACGCCGTAGTCCTGGGCGAGGGCGAGGAAATCGTCATCCACCTGCTCAAACATTTGGAAAAGGGCACCCCGCTGGAAGAGCTGGAGGGAGTCGCTTTCCGCTCATCCGATGGAAGCATCCAGGTGAAACCCCGATACCGGCGCATCAAGGATATCGACTCCATCTCCTGGCCGGCGTGGGATTTGTTCGACATCCAACAATATAATGAAGTCAATCAGCCGCACGGCGCGTCGCAGGGACGCTTCATGCCGATGCTGGCGACACGCGGATGCCCGTTCCAGTGCACCTTCTGCACCAGCCCCAACATGTGGACCACCGAATGGATCGCGCGCGATTACAGAGATGTGGTTGACGAAATGCAAAATTACCAGAAACACTATGGAACCAGCGATTTTCAATTCGAAGATCTCACCGCCATCGTCCGTAAGGATTGGATCACCGATTTCTGCGACGAAGTTGTCCGACGTGGCATGAAGATCACCTTTCAGATGCCGTCGGGAACACGCAGTGAATCGATCGATGCCGAAGTCGCGCAGAAGCTTAAAGCCGCAGGGTGTCATGAATTCGCGTTCGCCCCAGAGTCCGGCGATCCCCGGATTCTGAAGGCCATCAAAAAGAAGGTGAAACTTCCCGCCATGTATGAGGCCGCCCGCAATGCCATGAATGCAGGGATCAACGTCGGTTGCTTTTTCATCATCGGCTTTCCGGAAGACACCTATCGGAGCGTCCTGAAAACCTACGGCGCCATGGTCAAATGTGCGTTAAGGGGCTTCACTAACGTCAATCTCAATGCCTATTCGCCGCAACCCAATACCGAATCGTTCCAAGAACTCCAGGCCAACGGCGTCATTACAGAGTTGAATGACGAATATCTGATGAGTCTGTTCACCTTTCAGGATTTCGGCGCCAAGAAAACCTCGTACAATCCAAAGTTCGGCGACCTCGAATTGTCATTCCTGGTGATCCTCGGACAAGGGTTGTTCTATGTGTTTTATTTCCTGCGAAAACCCAAGCGGATTTTCGAGTTAATTTACGATCTGTTTTCCAATTCGGCGCGCAACAAAAGTAACAAGATGGCCAAATCCGCCCTCAAGGATGCGTTTACGGTTGTCAAATCCAGACTGGTCGGCGTTTTCAAATAAAGCAATTCTGAAGAAGGAAAGCAGGATTTATTTTTCCGCAACAAGAAAAGATTGTTTGCCCATGACCCTCCAAACCAAAGGCAACTTC
>JAUVMD010000095.1 GCA_030600405.1 Nitrospirota bacterium | reverse complement strand
GAGCTGTCCTGATGATACATAGAGAAAACAGAGCAACCGACCGCCGGAGAGCAACGGGAGGGGGCATTGCGTGGGCCACTATAGGGCCACTTCTCAGTAAAAAACGGCAGTTTTCCACAATAAACGGCAATAGTGGAATCCGAATAACTCTCTGATTTTTTTATTGTTATTCGTTGTAGTAAGTTGTTGGTTATTAAAGGGTTCGGATTTATACTCCGTTTCAATTTCGATGGTGATTTGGCAGTTGCAGGACCCGTGCCTTAGGATTATCTTAGGAGAGAGAAACCCTCTGCATCGAGGCCGGTATGGGAACATTTCAACACCCTTATGTTTCATTGGCGCAGGAATCGATTCATCATTACCTGAACCAGCGCGAAAAATTATCCTGCCCGGATCCCCTTTCAAAGGACCTGAAGTCGCGCTCCGGGGCTTTTGTTTCGATCAAAAAACTCAAACAACTGCGCGGGTGCATCGGCACGCTGGAACCCTGCGAACCCAACCTGGCGATGGAAATCATTGAAAACGCCCTCAAGGCGGCCTTGCACGATCCACGGTTCTCTCCCATCACCGAGGAAGAGTTGCAGGACCTGACGTATTCCATCGATGTCGTGCGGCCTCTGGAAAAAGTCTCCACCATTGAGGAATTGGACCCCCGTGTTTTCGGCCTGGTGGTGTGCAGCAATGGCAAGCAGGGAGTGTTATTGCCCGATCTGGAAGGGGTGAACTCGACTGAAGAACAAATCCAAATTTGCCGGGCCAAGGGCAAAATTCACGATGACGAGCCCATAGAGATGTACCGGTTCAAGGTCGAACGGTTCCGCTGAAATTCCGAAAAAAAACAGGCCAGCAAATTACCGGCCTGCTTCATTGAAACTTAAATTAAAAAAGAATTACCCAACGTATATAACCTTGCTCGCCGGGGTACGGGTATCCATGTTCTTGCCCCGGTTGGTGTGGTCGTCGATTTCCGCCGCACAACCGATCATCCGACCGAACAGAAACGCCATGAAGCTGGCCCATTCGATATCTTCCTCCTTAATGGACCCCTTCTTGTAATCCGACCACAGCATCTTGAGCAGGATCACTGCTATGACGGCGTCGACGTTGACGCAGTACACGTTCTTCGTCACCTTGGCCTTAAACAGGCCTTCCACCAAGTGATGGTAGAAATCGAGGAACACATTGTACAGCCCCTTGTCCTTGAACAGTTTGCTGACATATTCCTCACGCGGATCAACGTTGACATCCTTCCCCTTGAACACCGGATGATTGATGCAAGGAATCTTGGCGTATTCCAGATGGCCGAGACCCTTCTGCTCTTTCTTGTAACTGCCGTACCATTTGGCATAGTCCGTAGCCAGCTTCTCCAGATCAACCCCGTGCTTGGCATCTGCCGGGTCTTTCAGGGATGTGTCCTTGAACTGATCGATCAGAAACGCCGCCGCTTCATAGCCGTTTCCGCCGTGGGCGAACCCGGTATGGGTCAGAAATCCAATGAAGCTTTTGTTGATCTGAACCCGGTTCGGCTGTTCCGGTCCATCAGCGCTGACCGCGCCTTTGGAGCCCTGAGCGGAAATGGTGCCGGGACCGTTGGTGATGATCAGGCCCAAAAGAACCTGGAACTCGAACAACTCCCCTTCCGTGGCATCCCGTCCCATCAATGCCAGAAATGCGGTGCGAGTGAAGCTGTAGGAAAGCAGGTCGTCGTTTTTTACACCGCATAAACTGTTGGCGCCATGCTTGTCTTCCGGTGCCCCCACGCCCACTATGGTGCTGTAAATCATGCTATACCACGGGAGACGCACCAACGTGGTTTTAGAAATCTTTTTGGTCCGCAGACTCGGCCAGGCCAGCGTGGTCCAGACCGCTGCCACAACCGCACCCATGGAAACATTGCCTTGATGTTCCTTCGCAAAATCCGCCAGAAAATCGATAAAAACGGATTTGCCCTTGGACTTGCAAATATCCAGAACCTTGGCCGCTTTGGCATCCGCCGCCGAATCGAGGAGCGCCTCCTTATGACCGGCGGCCCCTTTAACGAGAGGTTTGTGATCGAACTTTCCTTCCGGGTCGTTCAACTCGGTTAATTTAAAAATATCCAGCAACGCTTCTGACGCGTCCATGGCTTTCTGCGCTTTCTTTTTGCCAATAATGGAAACCGCCGCCGCCTGGACCGTGTTGGGAGAGTTGCCTGCTTCACGAGATGCGGTCGCCGCCGCCAAGGTGGGTTGACCGTGCTGATTGACATAAGCGTTCAACACCGCGTTGGCCATCGCCGTTCCTGATGCGCTGGGGTAACTGTGAGTCAGCGCAAACACCAGGTTATCCTCAAACGTTTTATTGGACGCATCCAGAATGGAGACATTGTGAATCTGCGAGACCTGGGTCTTCGGATCCATCTTGGAGGCGCCACTGGCGTCTTTCAACGTTTCCCGGCTGATCTGCGCACCGACCTGTTGTTTGAGCGCTTCGATTTGCCCGCTGTACGGTTCAATGGCCTCCACCGGCGGAACATCCAACTCCTTGGGAAGAGAAACGCCATTATTACTGCCAAACCAGCATTTCAAAGACAGGTTGCCTTTGGAAGGAAAGTCCGGCTTCTTGCCGTTCAATTCCATCACCTTGGTCAGCGCTTCCGGGATGTCGGCGATGTTGGTGACCAATGCGCCTTTCTTGGAGAACACGGGATTTTCAGGCGTATAAATATCCTTCACTCCGAAATAGTCCTTGAACCAGTTTTCCTTGGCTATCGCATCGTCGCCGGAGCCGGCCAGCGAACCGGCATGGCCGCAGGACTTGGTCAACTTGGCCTTCCAACGCCCTACCACGCACGCGATAATCGGTTTATCGGACTTAAGGCCGTGCTCGTAATACCCGCCGGGTTCGCAGTACACGATGGCGGCCTGGGAGCGTTCGTCATTATTGAGGGCGTGAACAAATTCCTGGGGGCCATAATGGATGTAAATATCCTTGCCGCTGGAAACGGAGGTGGTGGAGCCCCAGCCTGCCGTCGCCAGGTACACCGCGATCGTAGTGGTAAAATTTCCGGAGTTGGAAAAGATCGCCACGGAACCCTTGATCAGGGATTCTTCCGGATGACTGCCGCCCAGAGCACCACCAATACGAACATGGTTCCAGGCATCGGCCACGCCTAGACAATTACCGCCGAACAGGTCAACGCCATTGGTCTGGCAGATGGCACGCATGGTGCGGGAATCCTTGACGGACACTTTTTCCGTGAGGACGATAACTTTTTTTAGTTTGGGATTGTTGCGTACCGCTTCCGCCACGCCATCCTTCACACCCGACGGGGGCAGATAGACCACGGCGGTATTGAACTCATGGCCCGCGGCCATGCCTTCCTTGATGGAATTGTATACAGGAATTTTTCCGGCTTTAGTCGGCAGGAATTTTCCTGATTTTCCGGGCCCGGTTCCAAACACCACATTACCCCCTGAATACTCGTGGCTGACCGGAGTGACGCCGGAACTCTCTTTTCCCAATATATTAAAAACGACGACTTTATCATCCTTGGTCGCCAACTCGGACAATGAATTGATCCCCACGTAATAAGGGAAATCCGCGACTCCTTCTTTATGCATGTGTCTGGTCCTCCAGTATGGTACTTTGCGATTCGAGTTAGTTTATTTGATGTTCAATGATTTCTTGATCTCATCCTTGCCGCCGTTCAGCATCCAACGGTTGACCGCCCGCGCATAATTGATGACTTCCGACATGGCACTGTCGTGACCGAAGAAGCGGTACGGAATTCCCAGTGAATCCAGCGTGTCGCGCAGATACGCCATTCCGCGGATCAGGTTGGGTCCGCCACGCCCCACCACCACAAACAGGGGTTGTGGCCCGTATTGCTGGAAATACCATTTGATGCCGTCGGCCATGGCGCGAAAGGTTTCATAAATATCCGTATTGTTCGCTTTACCGCCGATGATGAACAGCACGTTAGATTGCGGGAGCCAATATTTGAACGTGATCTTGGAGATATCGTTCATCTTTACATAGGGCGGGTTGCCGCCGAAGTCGGAGGAAATAGTCGCGTCCTCTCCCAGCAGTTCCGTCACCATGGCGTTGGCGCCGCCGCCGAAAGTCGGTGCGGTAATCGTTCCCTCATCGTTGATAACATAAACGTCGCTCTGCCCCTGATAGGTGCGGAGTTGGTTGATCTCCTGCTCGAATTCCGAATCGTCGGAAGCGAACAAATCGTCCGGGAGATGCAGGCGCTTCCATGCCGGGTCGTCCTGATCGAACGCGCATTTAAAATCGCAGGCCACAGGAGTCAGGCGTTTGCCTTTGTTGAACATGCGGATGGGATTGAGCTCCAGCATCAGCATTCCGTAGTTGTTGTACAGGTCCCACAGCTTCGGAAGGTTCTGCACCAGTGGACTGATAATTTCTATCGGCGCTCCGAGACTGTCCAGGGCGTTGGAAACATGAAAAGCCTTCAGGCCGGTCAATGGATCAAACGGCACCACCGCCAGCTTGTCCTCCGGTAACTCTTCAATATCCACCCCACCGTGATGGGTGACGGTCATGCAGGGGGCGCGGTACAAGGTGCTGTCCGTAATCGAAAAATAGACTTCGTGATCCGCCGGCACGCTGCCTTCAAACGTGACGCCGTTGGATTTGGTGATGCGGTAGCTATCCTGATGGGTTGCGAAATATAACCGCTCTTTTTCCTTGAGCGCGTCATGGAGATTGTCGACGCGTCCGATCAAACCGGACTTGCCTTTTTTCCCGACCCCTCCCTTGAAAACCGGTTTGATGAACAACTGTTTATGTTTCTTGATCATTCCCTTGATATCATCGACGCTGGCTTCGGGTCCGCGCACGTCCGACCGGGGAAACTCCACCAAGTCCAGCAATTTGCGCCCCCATAACATACCGGTAATCTGCATTTCATTTCTCCTGCCTTAGATATTCTTTGAAAAGTGATTATATAATAATGGATACCTGATCGTATCCGGATGACTATTCGCACACAACAAGGATTATGGGAAGTGGCGACCACTTCCACCTCATTGATATTTCGGCTCATGAGCGGGAACTCTAGATAGGGACGCACCATTTTATGAAAATTGGCGGTTTTGTCAATCCCTTCTCACAAAACGGCAAATATGGGCTTTTCAAGGATTCGGGCAGGTGTGAGGGTGGATTTACCGCCTGGCCGTAGGAGAGGCCGGAGGCTGAACTCGGGGAAGTTCCGCTCAGGCGTCCGTTTTGGCCTTCGGGACAGGGGCTATTACCAGCCCGTAGGCCACCATCACTGCATACCACAGGGAGGTGCCGATGCCCAGGGTCCCCAGGAACAGGGTGCCGGAATTTAAGGGCCCAAATATTTGAGGAAACGTGATGAACCCGTAATGCATCACGGATAATGCGGCCGGAATCGACGCACAGAGGACAGCCTTGAGGTTGGCGTTTCGGGATGACTTACAGACCGGGTGGGAGTTGCGTGTTTTCGTCGGAGTATGTTTCTTTCAATTGCTCAGCGGTCAGGTCCACCGCCTGGCTCAAATCGGCACCGTGCAGATAAGCGCCGCCGAGTCGCGTCCCTTTCAATTGCGCGCCTTTGAAATTGGTCATCATGAGATCGGCCTCCTCCAGGTTGGCGTTCTGGAGTTGCGCCCCGGCAAGAATGGCGTCCTGCAGGTTGGCACCACGTAGATCGGCCCCGCGCAGGTCGGCATCGTTCAAGCGCGCGCCCATCAGTTCCGCCTCCACCAGACAGGCGTCTTTCAGCACCGCCAGGCTCAGGTCGACGCCGTTCAGAATGGCGCGGTCGCCCTCTCTGCCCTTGGTGCGAAACCACAGAGCATGATCTTCCAGAATTTTTTCGAGCATCGTCCCGTTCCCCCCAAGGCGGTTAGCGGTTACCCCTCATCGATACGCTGCACGCGGTCGCCGCAGTCGAACTCGGTGTCCGAGCGCCATTTTAAGGTGATGTAATCAGGCAAGCGTGTGGTCCGGTCGATTTGCGCCGACTGCAACTGTTGGCAGGTGAGGTTG
>JAUVMD010000260.1 GCA_030600405.1 Nitrospirota bacterium | reverse complement strand
CATGGCGGGCATGGTGGTTCTGCGGCGGCTCCCATCGTCCGCAAGATCATTCAAGCTTATAATAAATACTATCCCCAGATCCCTTCCGAAGAAGAAACCCGGGAACCGCCGGATAGCGGGACATAAACTCATTACTTAAAATAAAATGCCCCAGATCCTCTAAAAAAACTAAAGATAATCACCTGTTTCTGCCGATTTTGCAGGTATGGAGTATTATTATTGGACTGAAGGTGGGTTGATATGAAAACGGTTACCAAAACAGGGTTGCATCTGTCCTTGGGCAAGAAAATCCGGGCCACTATGCGGGGTGAGAAATACCAGGTCACTCTTCGAGGTTGGGTAGAGGATGAATACCTCATTGTAGACTATCCACACTTCCCGGGAGATTTTGTGAAGATTGCTCCACTCACCGGGTGTAGCCTGAGTTTTACTTCTGATGGGACTTATTTTGATTTCAAAACATTGGTGTTGCATGCCGTGGCGCAACCGATCCGCATCATGGTGCTGGAATATCCAAAAAGCTTCACCAGTTATAAGTTGAGGAAGAACAATCGTCACAAGGCCAATTTCCCGTTTTCATATTCTATTGAAGGCGGTGCCACGGAAACGACATTTACCGGAACCATCCGCGATCTGAGCCTTTCCGGAGCCCTGATCACGCATGCGCACAAGCTGACCAAGGGGGATGATATTCGCCTCAACGTCAATCTCGCCTTAGGGGAATTGAGTGGGGTGCGAGCTCAGGTGCGCAATGTCCGCAAAAATCCCGGCAGTAAAAGCGAACCATTCGTTACTGGGTTGGAGTTTTCCAAACTGTCCCCAGAACAGGACAAAATTCTGCGTAAATTCATGGGAACGCGTATGGGGGAGCGGCGGCGTGCCGACCGGCCTCGGTCCTCTAGATAATTCCCAGGTCCTTTTCGCGTAATCCTTTGATCCGGTCCCGCAATTGAGCCGCGCGTTCGAATTCCAGAGCTTTGGCTGCGGCATGCATTTGTTTCTCCAACCGAGCTGCCAAGTCGATGATGCTCCCTTCCGACAAATATTCCTCTTCTTCCTCCTGGACCACAGGAACAATGGAGAATTTATCCAGATCCACCAGCGAATCCTGAATCGATTTTTTGATGGAGACGGGGGTGATGCCGTGGGCCTCATTGTATTCCATTTGAATTTTCCGCCGCCGCTCGGTTTCATTAAGGGCATTTTGCATGCTGGGGGTGACGGTGTCGCCATACATGATGACGTGTCCATCAAGATTCCGCGCGGCTCTGCCAGAAGTCTGAATCAATGAGGTGCTGGAGCGCAAAAATCCTTCCTTGTCCGCGTCCAGAATGGCGATAAGGGAAACCTCGGGAATGTCCAGCCCTTCCCGTAACAAATTGATTCCGATCAGCGCGTCGAATTCGCCCAGCCGCAATTCCCGGATGATCTGCATTCGCTCGATGGTTACAATGTCGGAATGCAGGTACCTCACCTTTAATCCCATTTCCGTGAAATGCTCAGTCAAGTCCTCCGCAAATCGTTTGGTCAGAGTGGTGACCAGCGTTCTCTGTTTTTGTTCGGCGCGTTTTCGAATCTCCTGGTATAAATCATCCACCTGACCCGCCACCGGCCGAACCTCGATGGGGGGGTCCATCAAGCCGGTCGGGCGCACGATCATTTCAACCACCCGGTCGCCAGATAGCTTGATCTCGTATTCGCTCGGTGTGGCGGATACGTAAAGCCGGTTGTTGGTCCGGCTTTCAAATTCGGAAAACATCAACGGCCGGTTGTCGAACGCCGAGGGCAGTCGAAAGCCGTAACGAATCAGGGTCTCCTTGCGCGCCCGGTCGCCTTTGTACATGGCGTGCAGTTGCGGTGTTGTGACGTGGCTTTCGTCGATCACGAACAGCGCGTCGTTGGGAAAATAATCCAGCAGGGTCGGAGGGGGGCTTCCCGGCTCCCGGCCCATCAGATGACGCGAATAGTTCTCGACACCCTGGCAGTAGCCGATCTCCCGGATCATCTCCAGGTCGAACATCGTGCGTTGTTCGATGCGCTGGGCCTCGATCAACATATTCTGGCTTCTGAAGTATTGAATGCGCTCTACCATTTCTTCCTCAATGCTCACCAGTGCCTGTTCCAGTTTATCCTTGGGCGTGGTGTAATGGCTGGCGGGATAGATGGCAATGCGCTCCAGCGTGCGTAGGGTTTTCAGCGTGACCGGGTCGAAACAGGTGAGCATTTCGATTTTGTCGCCGAAAAATTCGATGCGGATCGCCTCGTTCCGTTCGTAAACCGGGAGCACCTCCACCACGTCTCCTCGCACCCGGAAAGTTCCCCGCTGAAAATCGATGTCGTTGCGCTTGTACTGAATATCCACCAGTTTGCGTAGCACCTGGTCGCGTTCCAGGGTCCTCCCCGGCTCGAGAAACAATAACATCCCGTGGTAAGCCTCTGGGGAACCCAGACCGTAGATGCAGGAAACGCTGGCAACGATCAGGACGTCCCGCCGCTCGAACAGGGCGTGGGTGGCGGCGTGGCGCATTTTGTCGATCTCGTCGTTGATGGACGCGTCCTTTTCGATAAAGGTGTCGGTGATGGGCATGTACGCTTCCGGCTGGTAGTAGTCGTAATAACTGACGAAGTAGCCGATGGCGTTATCGGGAAAGAAAGTTTTGAATTCGTTGTACAACTGCGCCGCCAGGGTTTTGTTGTGCGCCAGCACCAGGGTGGGACGCTGGATTTGCTCAGTGATGTTGGCCACCGCGAAGGTCTTGCCCGAGCCGGTTACCCCCAGCAAGGTCTGGTGAATGCCATTGGGCTTCTCAAACCCCTCAGTCAGACGCTCGATGGCCTGGGGTTGATCGCCTGAAGGTTTGAAATCGGATACCAGTTTAAACGGTTGCATTGCCGGGTAATGGTTCTTGTGAATAAAATTGAGGTTATGTTACATTAAAGGGCTGACAACGGCCAGAAAACCTATCGCTGTTCCCTGCCATTTCACCAGGTCATGGGCCTTGTGATGACACGACCACCTCTCCGAGGGCGGTGGGATTCGCTGATATTTCCCTTGCACAGTTTATGGTACTCCCTGCCGGGTCGAGAAAGGAATTTGTGGATACTACCCAGGATATTGTCAAAACGGTTCAGGTCAACGGCGCCACCATCACCTTGGTGGGAACCGCTCACGTTTCTCAAAAAAGCGTCGATCTGGTTGAAGAAAAGATCCGCACCGGGGAATACGACCGAATCGCCATCGAGTTGTGTCCGCCCCGTTTTCAGAACCTGGTACAAAAATCCATGTGGAAGATCCATGACATTTACCAGATTATG
>JAUVMD010000278.1 GCA_030600405.1 Nitrospirota bacterium | reverse complement strand
GTTGATGTACATTGCCATACCCGAAATCGATCAAAACCCGATGGCCATTCTCTTCCAACAGATAACCCGCGGAATTGCGTTGCAGATTGGGAACAGCGGTGCCGGAGCCTAAAACTGTTAATTTCATTGTATTTTCTTGAAATTTGCCCGATTAAAAAGAAATTGGTTTAGTGCCTGCCGATTAGTATAATAAGATGAGCATTCAAACCATAATCTATTTCGTATGACAGTTCGAGATAAATTCAGGCGCTTTTGGCTAATCCCCGTTTTATTGATAGGAATTCTTGTGGTCCCCGCCTGGGCAGAATCGGCGCGGTTCACTGTTAACCCCACGGGAACTGTATTGGATTCTCACACCGACCTGATGTGGCAGAAAACGGATTCCTATCATGACGGAAAAAGGGGAATGAACTGGTACGAAGCCCTGGAATATGTGGACAATAAAAATGCCGAGAAATTTGCCGGATATAATGATTGGCGTTTACCGACTCTCGACGAGTTGCAGCAGTTATGGGATTCCAAACGACCGGTTGAAAGCAAGGACGGCGATCCCATCGGTCTTCCAGAGGTGTTTGCCTCGGGCGGCAGTTATTATCTTTGGACCGGCACCGAACGCAACCTCGACAACGCCTGGTACTTTGGTTTGGGTCAACGCGAAGATTACTGGAACCTAAAAGATTTGGGTGACCTGGACCAAGGAGTCAAAATGGTCCGCAAAGCCCGGTAAAAGCCTCACGGGTTATAGCAGGAAACCCCTCTCCCTAACGAGGTGTTCAATGAACAAGAAAATAAAAATCTCCCTCGGAGGCGGCATCGTCGGTTTAGTATTTTTGGCCGCCCTCGCTCTGATATGGAGTACCCCCGATCTCGTCTTCTCCCACGATCAGGAAAAACCTACGCACGACCTTGAAAAACTTCCCGCCAAGCCCGAAGGCATGATCGAGTTCGGCAAAGAAGCCGCTCCCGGTTCCGAATACCTGCAAGATCCTCCCACCAAAGGCATGGACCACAGTCAGCACGATATGGGGCACATGAATCATGATATGAAATCCGACCCGTTCCTCAAGCGCGGCGAACACGATATGGGCCGCCTGCAAAAACCCGCCACCAAGGCCCAGGCATTGTTAAACCGAGGCCGCAATATTTATCTTCATATGTGCGTTTACTGCCATGGACGAGACGGCAATGGCGGCGGCACCGCGACCGATTACCTGTATCCCTGGCCACGCGATTTTCGCAAAGGCATTTTCAAATTCCGCTCCACCCCGACGGGAACGCTTCCCAAGGATGAAGACTTGTACCGCACCATTATCCACGGCGTACCTGGAACCTCGATGCCGGCCTGGGCCGAGGCATTATCCCCTCAGGACACATGGGCATTGGTCAACCTGATCAAAAGTTTTTCCGACCGCTTCCGTGACGAAGCACCGGGGAAAAGCCTTAAAGTCAAACCCATCCCCTCTTCCAAGAGCTTGATCGCCAAAGGTAAGGAATTATTTGTTTCGCATAAATGTGTTGACTGTCATGGTGCCGCCGGACGGGGCAACGGACGCCTCGCCGAATCGTTGATGGATGCCTGGAAACATGCGGTGTTCGTGCATGACATTACCAATCCCAATTACTTCAAGGCCGGACATGAGCCGAGGGACATTTTCCGGACAATTTCTACCGGACTGGACGGTACCCCGATGGGTTCCTACGCCCATCTCCCGGAAGAAGACCGCTGGGCTCTGGTGCATTTCGTCCGTTCCAAATTCAGAGAAGGATTCCAGAAAGCGGAATTTGAAACCGATGTGATGTCGTATAACATTCCCTACGAGCTGGATACCAATCCCGAAAGCCTAGTCTGGAAAGACGTCCAATCCACGAACCTGATTCTGCGTCCTTTGTCTGCACGGCGGGGAGCTATCGAGATTATCAACGTCGCTTCCGTCAATAACGGCGAGGTTCTGGCCGTCCGCTTGAAATGGAAAGACCCGACCCAAAACGGGTTCGTGGAGGGCCGGGTCGACGTGTACACCGACGGCGTGGCGGTGCAGTTGGCGCTGGGAGACGTCACCCTGCATACACACGGCCACAATGAGCCGTTTTTTGGCATGGGCAACCGGGGCAAACCGGTCAACATCTGGCACTGGAAGGCGGGCCTCGAAGAAACGCTTGAGGCCGCGGATGATGCCGAATACTCCACCGGCGGGGTCGACATGGACGCGCTTATTTTCGGCGGCGTCATGAACAATCCCGTCACCAAACTGGGCACCACGCAGGAACATGCGGTGGAAGAACTCAACTCGGAAGGCTTCGGCTCCATCACTCCTCAACCGCAGGAGTACCAGAATGTAGAAGGTTCCGGTGTCTGGAAAGACGGCGAATGGACGGTAGTGTTCACCCGCTCGTTTGCGGTGTCCGGGAAATGGGACGCCGTCTTTGAAAAAAAAGAGCCGCTGTTGGTCGCCTTCGCAGTGTGGGATGGCGAAAAGGAAGACCGCAACGGACGCAAGGTGATCAGCGTCTGGCAGAGGCTCCACATCATGCAAACCCCCTCCACCGCCAAGGGGGGTTGATGCGCGGGCCCGGACTGATGGCTTGGATCGCATTGACAGCCATCCTGTGGGCGGGTGGGCCGGATAGAATACATGCGGAACCACCCGTCGGGCTCGGCGAACTCGATTCCCTGATCTCCCAACACCTGCCCAAACGGGATCCCAGGTTGGCCGGCAAAACACTGAAAAATTTTGTCGTCCAACAACCGGTAGGAGGAACCGGTACCACGACTTTCCTGATCCCCGGATTTGAAAATTATGACTGTGGCAAATGCCACCAGCCGGAGCAACTGGTTCAAAAAGCCGCCGGACGCATGAAGCGGGTGCTGGACCGCCTCAAAAAAACCCTCCCCGAAAGCAATAAAGTCCCGTTGCGCCAGTACATCATCCAGCCCTATTCCGATACCCTGCTCCAACCCGGCCAGTTGGCGCACGCCACGTTCGACACCATCCGCATCTCTCCCGGAAGTATTCTGATCGACACCAAAGCCTACGGCGAAGCAACGCACCTGCACGAAACGTTGCATCTGACGCAAACCTTTCTGGGTCACGTCAACGAGCTGGAAGCGT
>JAUVMD010000344.1 GCA_030600405.1 Nitrospirota bacterium | reverse complement strand
CGTATTCTTTTTCAAGCTTGGAAATCACGTATTGAATGAAGTACTGATTGGGATTGGATTGAATCCGGCGCGGCGCCAGCTCCAGATCGGTTCCCAAAGCTTCTTCCATTTGGATGGGGCTTATAAAGTTGGAACTGACCATTCGTTTCAAAACCGTCCGCGTTCGTTTCATGGCCCGTTCAAAATTATTAAATGGATTTGCGCTATTGGGGGAGTTAGGCAAACCCGCCAACATAGCGGCTTGAAGCAAGGTCAAACCCTTCGCACGCTTCCCAAAATAGACCAACGATGCATCCTCGACGCCGTAAGCGCCACTCCCGAAATAAACCTGGTTGCAGTAGGCTTCCAGAATTTCATCTTTGGAAAATGTCGCTTCTATTTGAAGGGCGATCAACAGTTCCTTGATTTTGCGGACCCATCTTCTTTCGAACGAGAAAAAAAGATTTTTAGAAAGTTGCTGGGTGATCGTGCTTCCACCTTGCGAGATCCTCATGCTCCGGATATTCTGGAGCATGGCCCGTGTTAAGCCAATGTGGTCGACCCCACTGTGGCTGTAAAATCGGGAATCCTCCGTCGCGATCATGGCTTCGGTAAACCGCGGGGAAATTTCGTTTAAGGGCACCGGATGGCGTTGACCCAGAACCTTGATCACATTGCCTTGGGAGGAATAAATTTCGGTCGGCAAACTCAGGTTTATTTTTTCGAGACTGTCCGGCAATTGCGGAAGATCATCCTTCAAGTCAACATAAAGACCAAGACCCAGCAGGGAAAACACCATCAACAAGGTAAACATTGAAAAGGCTATTTTTTCAAAAATGCGCCGCTTCAATTCAGGTCTCCTTGATAATTGCCGAAGGGAGAAACGCCTTCGGTGGGCTCGTCGTAAACCGGAATTTCAACTTGGGATAGCAGGTTGTCCGAAATATCTACTGGCACTGGAAGGATTAAAACTTCCGTGTAAAAATCGCTCTGGTATTCGACACCCAGTCGAACAGGAGGGGGATATCCATCCGAATCTTCGATCTCCTTCACGCCCACCCGGGTTACATGATAATTTTTGCTGAAGAACCAATAGGGATTGGGAAACAATTTAGCCTGGGCATCCGGGTCCAGAGTTTTCATCACTCTCATGAAATCGGCAATCGAGAGAATCGAGGTTTGCCCAAACCCGGCCTCCTCCAATGTGCCTTTAAAAATGTCACGGTCCAAGGGATTTCCTCCCATTTCTTCAGCAGACAAAAACACTTCCCGGATGGGAAAATTCTGGTTGTTGATAAAGCTGATGGTGACCCACTCGCCTAACTGCGTCAACAAAACGCGTTGCCAACCGCGGCTGGAGTCGATCTCCAGCAATTCGTAGGGAGAGACCATTTTGTAGGACAACTGTTCCGGAAATTCGAAGTACAGTTGTAGAAACTTTTTACGGGAGACCATCTGGGGGTCGGATGGGTTGAGCTTCTCGAACAATTCCTTGAAGGACTGGATGGATTCGGCGCTTTGTTCCTGGGTACTCAGGTTGGAAAGGATGGATTCAATTTTTTTCTGAGCGACGATCTTTTCGCGGTCACGCTCCCAGATTCGGCCTAACTGAGAACGTGTGTGATTTCCCCATTTGAGGTAATATCCAACCCCCCGCTCGATCACATTTCCAAAAATCTCAAGGGAAAAAATCACCAATAGGGCAACGATAAAAACGAGGCCATTCAGATTTCCCAAAATTCCAGATTTTTTCAAAACCTCATCTCACGGTAATTTTCGGAACGGACTTGGTAATCGATTTAAGCCGATCAATTTTTTCCTTGAGGGCTTTTTTATCCAGTTTTTTCCGTCCGGGTTTCCCCTTCTTTTTAACGCCCTTGCCGCTTTCTTTTTTAGCCATCGGCTTTTTCTCGAGAGGCCGGATCACGGCAGGGCTCGCCGATTTTGCAGGAGCCTGTCTCCTGGCTTTAAGCCCGGTCCCTGTGACTTTATAGCTTTTTTCCAAGTCCTTGAGAAAAACCGATTTCAAATCCTGCGGCATTCTTCTGTAGGCGGAAATCGCTTTTTTTTCGGCTTGGTCCAAGGCTAGCATTCCCTCTTTGGATAATTTTTTAAAAGAAATATATCCTGTCTGAAAATTAACGGATTTAATATCGGGAGGGGTCAGGTTCAGAGTCTCGGTATCCATTGGCAATATGGCAAGCGAATCAATTTTCTGAGTCAACAGGTGTTCCAAAGAAATATTTCCCAACCGCGCCATTTTCACCAAAACGGCGACGGGTGCATCTCTCTCTCCCGCCTCGTAGCGAACGTAGGTTCTAAAACCGACCTTTAAAATATCGGACATGGCGGACTGAGTGCACTTCAACTCACGCCGGATGGTTTTCATATTCTGAGCCAAAATTGACATTTACCTTACTCCTCTATTAGAAAGTTTTTCTTTTATTATATCCACGGCGGGACTTATTAAACAATAGATAAAACCCCATTAAAAAAACATCCTGTAAATGGGGGCGTTAAAATTTAGGGGTTGAGGATTTTGGCGGCTTCCTGGGCCGAGTAAGTCAAAATCATTTTGGCTCCGGCCCG
>JAUVMD010000046.1 GCA_030600405.1 Nitrospirota bacterium | reverse complement strand
TCTCGCCGCCGGAGAGTTTCACACCGCGCTCGCCGATCAACGTTTCGTACCCGTTGGGTAACTGTTCGATGAAATCGTGGGCATGCGCCGCCCGAGCCGCCCGTTCCACCTCATCGCGGTTGGCGTCCAGCTTGCCGTACAGAATGTTTTCCTCCACCGTGCCGTTGAACAGAAACGGCTCCTGCGATACCAGTCCCACCTGCTCCCGCAGATAATCCAGACTTAGTTTTTTGATCGGGTGACCGTCGATGCGGATCTGTCCGGCATCGGCATCATAAAACCGCATAAGCAGTTTGACGAGTGTGGATTTGCCGCTTCCGGTATGACCCACCAGCGCCACTTTTTCTCCCGGCAGCAGGTTGAAGGACACCTGATGCAGAATCTGCTTGGATGGTATATAGGAAAAATCCACCGCATCAAACGTCACTTCCCCCTGAACCGGGGCGCCGGGATGGAGCGGGTGCGCATCTTCTTCCACGTCCGGTTGCGCGTCGATAATTTCAAACAACCGTTCGCCGGATGCCAGCGCGTGTTGGAGCATATGGTTTAACGTATGAAGTTGGTTGATCGGCGTGTAAAACAGGCCAAGGTACAAGATAAACGCAACCAGCGTTCCCACGGTGATCTCCTGCGCCTGCACCATGCCGATGCCGTACAGGATGATCGCAACCGTTCCCATCGACCCCAGAAACATCATGGCCGGGGAGTAGACGGCCCACAGGCGCATCACTTCCAGCGTGCTCTGGCAGTAGTCGTCGCTCCGCCGCTCGAACCGTTTCACCTCGTGGCGCTGGCGGTTGAAGGCGAGGGTTTCCTTGATCCCGGAGATGGTGTCTTGCAGGATGCCGTTCATTTTGGCGGCGCGTTCCCGCACCTGGTGGTAAAGACTGTGCGCCCGCACGGTATACTTCCACGCGCCGATCACCAGAAAGGGAATGGGAATCAGCGCGGCGACCGCCAGTTTCCAGTGCAGGTAGAACAGAATGATCATAATACCGACCAGAGTCAGCGCGGCGGTGACGACCTGTTCCACGCCGTCGATGAAAATCCGCTCGACGTAGGTGACGTCGTCGTTGACGCGGGACATGATCTCGCCGGTCGACCGGTTCTCGAAATAATTGAGCGACAGTTTCTGGAGGGCGCGGTAAACGTGCGACCGGATATCGAAGACGACCTTTTGCTCGAGCCGGTTGTTGATCAGGATGCGCTTGTAATTGGAATAATTCCTGCCGAAATACACCAGCACCAGAAACAGAACGAAGGCGTATACCCAGCCGTCGTCGAAGTGCTCCTCCAGATGGTCGACGATCACTTTGATCAGCCAGGGCGGGACCAGATCCAGCAGGGTGGTGAGAATGGCGAACCCGAGGGTCAGCGCAACGAATTTTTTATAGGGTTTCAGGTAACCTAAAACTCGGAGTAACGATTTCATAGGAGTATTCGTATTAAAAAAACCGCCCGGCCCGGATTTCCACCTGACACGGTTGGCATTCAATGATATTTTGGTTTCCATTCACTATTAGAACAGACCCGGCGGGGTCTGCAAACGATATTCTTAATATATAGCAAAGGGCATCCTATGGAATACAGAAAATTAGGGTCCAGCGATTTAAATGTGTCGGTGATCGGGTTCGGGGCCTGGGGGATTGGCGGAGCGCCGTTCTGGAGCAGTGAGGGCGATAACATGTCCGTCAAATCCATTCATAAAGCCTACGATCTGGGAATCAATTTTTTCGATACGGCTCCCGTGTACGGATTCGGCCGGTCGGAACGGTTGATCGGTAAAGCGTTGAAACCCGTGCGCGACAAGGTCATCCTCGCCACCAAGTGCGGCCTGCGCTGGGAGAAGGAGGCGTTGGGGTCCATCTCGAAAGTTGCCACGCGGGAATCGATCCTGGAAGAGATCGACCAGAGCCTGGAGCGCTTGGACACTGACTATATAGACCTGTACCAGGTACACTGGCCCGATGGCAAGACGCCTCACCAGGAAACGATGGCAACGCTGCTGGAAATCCAGAAGCAGGGGAAAATACGTTACATAGGCGTCAGCAACTATTCCGTTGCGCAGATGCAGGACTGTTTGAAAATAGGGCCGCTGGTTTCCCTGCAACCGGAGTACAGTCTGTTGCAACGCTCGATTGAAAAGGAAACCGTGTCATTTTGCCTGATCCACGATATCGGCATCATCGCCTACAGTCCCTTGGCTTCCGGGGTGTTGACGGGTAAGTACGACCGGGATACGAAGTTCAAGGACTGGCGGAGCAAGGGTATCATCGGCCAGTTCACCGGCGCGGCATTCGTAAAAAATATCGAAAAGGTGGAGCGGTTCAAAGCGATTGCCGAATCCCAGGGAAAGTCCTGTGGGCAGATGGCCGTCAACTGGGTGGTTCATCAACCGGCAGTGGCTTCGGCGCTGGTGGGAGTGAAAAACGACCGGCAGGTGGAAGAGAATTTAATGTCGGTCGGCTGGCAGGCGGACGCCTCGGTGCAAAATCAAATCAATGAGATTTTTGCTGTGGAGGGATGACCGCAATCTATTAGAATTCCCCGCGAAGCCTGGCGGCCTTATATTTTAAATATTGTCGGTAGGTGTGTAAGAAATCCCCTGAATCTTCCTTGACCCGTTCGATGGATTGTTGAACCTGGGGAGATTCATTGTCGAGGCGGGAGATGGTGTTGTTCATTTCTTCCACGATATCTTCTAAACGAATGCCAGTACCCAAAGCTCGGTTTTGCATCAAAGTATCGAGTTGGGATTGGGTGCCCTGCATTTCCAGATGAAAATTCTTTTGGGCCGATTGAAGCTCATTGTTGTAATACAAGGAACCGCCCACCAGCAGAATCACCGCCGTGTAGAGCATGATCTTGAGGCCGAGAATATCTCTTTTGCTTTTCCGGACGACTTCTTCAAGACCCCCCGGGTGAAGGGCCACGTCGTCTTTTGATTTGAAAGTTAAACCGAATGCCATAAAAAAATTTCCTGTTTGATTGATGTATAAATAGTGTAACACCCGCGGACAGGGGTCACAACGGTTGTAGTGACACGAGATTCAGGTACCAGTCGACGATGAGATCGCCGAAAAAAATTGAAATCAGGGTAGCCAGCGCTAAAAAAGGACCGAATGGAATCCGGCTCAGGAAATCTAGTTTTTTGACGCCCATACCAATCCCGCCGAAAATGCCCCCCGCCAGCGCGCCTACAAATATGATGAACAGCACCTGCGCCCAGCCCATCAACGCACCCGCCGCGGCGATGTATTTGATGTCGCCGCCACCCATGCCCATTTTCCCCCGTATGCGGAAATAACCCTCTGCCAAAAGCCAGAACATCCCTCCGCCCAGCGCCAGCCCAATCACCGAATCCAGCCATCCATTCAGATAACTCCCCGCCGCCAGGCCGAAGACGATTCCGGGAAGGGTGATGACGTCGGGGATGATTTGATGTTCGATGTCGATGACGGTGATGATGACCAGCGCCGGCACGACGATGGCAAAAATCAGGCACTCCCATGAGAAACCGAACCGGTAGAACACGGTCGCCATGAGCAGGCCGGTGACCAACTCGATGGCCGGATAGATTAAAGAGATTTTTTGTTTGCAGTTGCGGCATTGACCTTTCAGCAAGATGTAACTGATCAACGGGATGTTATCCATCACGTGGATCGGTTTATTGCACTTGGGACAGTGCGACGCCGGGAATACCACCGATTGCTTTTGGGGCAAGCGCGAGATGCAGACGTTGGCGAAACTGCCGACCATCAGGCCGAAGACTAAACCCACGAGAGTGAACGTCCAGGGAGGGAGCTGGGAGATGTTTTCGATCATCTTTTTATTGTAAGGTGGAAACCGGTACTTTCAAAACACCGAATTGAGTTTTTTAGGGGAAGGGTGGGGTTAATCCAGAACTTTGTAAATGACGTCGCTGGAGAAGCCCTTGCGTTGCAGGAGCCCGACGAGGCGGCGTTTTCTTTTGTCGGGTTCGAGGTCTTGCATCGAAGGAAGTTTTTTTTCGACAACGGTTCGGGCGAGATCGATCTCTTTGATGGTTTCGAACAGGGTATCCAGAGTTTCGTCGATCAGGTCCTGAGGCAGTCCCTTGCCGATCAATTCCTGACGCAGGCGGTACTTGCCGAACTGTTTGTTCTCCGCGCGGGTGCGGGCCCAATGCTCGGCGAACCGGCGGTCGTCCAAATAGTTTGCTTCTTTCAGGTAACGAAGCGTTTCCTGAACGACCGCTTCCTCAAATCCCTTTTTCCTTAGATGGTCCGTCGTTTCGCGGGCACTGCGGTCCCGGTGTGAAAGATACCGGTAGGCGAGGGCTCGCGCTTGTTTGAAATCCTCGGGCATGGCGTCGGTCAGGACGCCTCAGCCTTGGAGGCTTTTTTGCCTTTGGCGGCGGGTTCTTTCTCGTTCCCCATATCGATGTGGGGTGCGGGAAGTTCCAGTTTGTCGCGCAGGCGGTTTTCGATATCCTGCCGGATATCCACATTATCGTTGAGGAAGTTGCGGGAGTTTTCCCGGCCCTGGCCGATGCGGGTCTCCCCATAAGAGAACCAGGTTCCGCTCTTGTTGACGATTTCGTGGTTGACCGCCAAATCCAGCAGGTCGCCGGTTTTGGAAATGCCCTTGCCGTACACGATGTCGAATTCACAATCGCGGAATGGCGGCGCCAGCTTGTTCTTGACCACCTTGACGCGGGTGCGGTTGCCGATCACTTTATCGCCGTCCTTGAGCGCGGCGATGCGGCGGATGTCCATGCGCACCGTGGAATAAAACTTCAGGGCGTTGCCGCCGGTGGTGGTCTCCGGCGTGCCGAACATGACGCCGATCTTCATGCGAATCTGGTTGATGAAAATGAGCGCGGTGTTGGATTTGTTGATGACCCCGGTCAGTTTGCGCATGGCCTGGGACATGAGCCGGGCCTGCAGGCCCATATGCGAGTCGCCCATGTCGCCGTCGAGTTCCGCCTTGGGCACCATGGCCGCGACCGAGTCGATGACGATCACGTCGACCGCGCCACTGCGTATCAGCACTTCGGCGATCTCCAGCGTTTGTTCGCCGGTATCAGGCTGGGAGAGCAGGAGGTCGTCGAGGTTCACGCCCAGGCTTTGGGCGTATTTCGGGTCCAGTGCATGTTCGACGTCGATGAACGCCGCCGTGCCGCCGACTTTCTGCGCCTCGGCGATGATGTGGAGCGTGAGGCTGGTTTTGCCGGAAGCTTCCGGCCCGTATATTTCAGTGATGCGGCCGCGTGGAATGCCACCGATGCCCAGGGCGCTATCGAGGGAAATGGAACCGGTGGAAATAACGGGAACATCCTTCCGGGCCCCCGCCTGGCCCAGTTTCATGATCGCCCCTTTACCGAATTGCTTTTCGATTTGCGAAAAGGCCAGGTCCAGCGCTTTTTCTCGTTCGTCTTTTACTGCCATGATTCACGTCTCCTTGCTGAATGTGTACCCGGTTTCCATCCTTCAGGTCAGGGATTCAGTTTAAAGTTCGCCAATACGGTATAGATGGAGCCCTTGGGCGTCAATTGGCTTTCGTATAATTTGATCTCACCCACATCAAACGGATTGGGGGCGATGCCTTCCTGGTTCGCGGCACCCAACTCGTCCTTCAATTCCTTTTTTCCCTTGGGCGACTTGATCCCCTTGGGGGATTTTATCCGCGCCAGCGTCAGATGCGGCGAAAACGACCGTTGGTCCATGGGGAATCCGGCACTCTCCAAAGTCTTTTCGATGACGGTCTGGAGGGTTTCCAGCGTTCCCTCCTCATCCTTCAACCCCACCCACAAAACGCGAGGACTTTTGGTATTCGGAAACACCCCGGCTGAGCTCAAGGACAGCTGGAACGGCGCAAACGGTGCCAGGGTTTCGGTTAATTTTTTTTGAATACCGGGGATGCGATCGGGATCGGTGTCTCCCAGAAATTTCAAGGTCAGGTGAATGTTTCCGGGCTTGACCCAGGACGCGTGCAATCCCAAGGATTTGAATCGATTCTGGATACGGGTGATCGTATCGAGTACAGCCGGTGGAACGTCAATGGCAATGAAAGTTCTCAAAGCCGCCACAGTTTACAAACCACCCCTGAGGTTGTCAAACCCTTTTGGGGTTGGTTTTCTAAAGTCCAGAACCGGTCAGGCAACACATTGATTTGATGGGCGGTACTGAGGTTTCCAAAACACTTGAAGAGTGGGTCGGATAGAATCTGGGAGGATTAAATTTGGGTATCCACGTTTTTAAAGATGTCCTTGTCGGCCAGGTGGATGGTGGAAGTGGGGAAGGCGCACTCGGCTCCTTCTTTTTCGATGATGTCGACGATTTTCAGCATCACGTCCTGCTTCACTTCGTGGTAGTACACCCAGTCGGTGGTTTTGGTGAACGTGTAAACGAAAAAGTCCAAAGAGGAGGGGGCGAACGCGTTGAAGTTGACGATCATGGTTTGTCGAGTATCGATTTCCGGATGGTTCGTCAGCATGTCTTTTACTTTATCGACGATGGTCCCCATTTTTCCTGCATCGTCGTAACGGATGCCGATGGTTTCATAAATGCGCCGGTTGAGCATGCGTGACGGATTCTCCACCGCGATGGTGGTGAACGTGGAGTTGGGAACATAGAGGGGACGTTTGTCGAACGTGCGGATGCGCGTCAGCCGCCAGCCGATTTGCTCCACCGTGCCTTCGATGTCGCGGTCCGGCGAGCGAATCCAGTCGCCCACGGCGAAAGGCCGGTCGAGATAGATCGTCAGTCCGCCGAAAAAATTGGCCAGCAGGTCTTTCGCGGCAAACCCCACCGCGACGCCGCCGATGCCGCCGAAAGCCAGCACGCCGGAAATACTGAACCCCAGCGTTTGCAGAACGACCAGAAGCGACGTGATCACCACCGAAACTTTTAGCAGCTTAGCGATGGCATCGACCGTGGTCGGGTCAACTGCCTTTTCTCCTTCAACCAATTTTTGCTCGCCGTGTTTGATCAGGCGGACCAGAAACCAGGCGAGGGCGCCGATGATTACCGTATCCCGCAAAGGTCCGACGGCATTGAAGATCACCGCACCGGTGGCTTCCTGGATGATTTCCGCCGCCAGATAGAGCCCCGCCGCCCAGATGATCAGGGAGATCGGCTTTTTGATGGAATCGATGATAGCATCGTCCCAGACGTTCTTGGTTTTCTCCGCCTTCAGATGCAACCGCTTCAGGATTTTTCTTTGGATAAAATCCAGGAACAAAGAAGCGAAAACGACCATGAACGCTTGCAGAATATAACTATTCTTCTGAGTAACGAGTTGTGTGAGGTCTTCCCAGGTCATATTCGATAAATGGTGTGCTAAGAGGTTATATGAATATCTCCCTTATCAGCTTGGGCGAGGATCATTGTAGCAATAGAAGCAGCCTTTAGAGAATAAAAATATTGGGATCGGGTGGCCCGCAGGGAGTAGAGCGAATTCCGAGACCAGAAGGTTTGGGCAGGAGTCAAAACCGTTTGTGATTGTATATTTCAAACTTATCTTTCTTGGATCGTGGCGCTGTGCTTCCGTTGAACCCCAGCCGCTTTTGGGGGGAGCGCTGCCAGTTTTCCCAGGATTTTATTAGAGGGTGCCGGTAAGCCTGGAAGAAATACTTGACCATTTGTCGTTTTAAAATGTCTTTGAACACCTGAGGCGTGATTTTTCCGGAAACCAGACGCTTTTTCAAAATCCGAAGGGCTGTGGGATCCAAGTGGTTTCTGAGTTCTCCTTTCATCAGGTCCATTCAAGACCATCCTTTATATTCAAATTAGAGTTAAAATCCGTTTCAAAAAATTAAAGCAATCTTCGTGCCAATGCGTTAAATTAATGAAAAGCTGGGGTTCGCTTCCGGCAGGCGTCAAATTTTTTGGGATTTTAAGGGATGATGTTGGGAAAATTGACGTGGACCACTTATGGGCTGGTATTTTTTACCGGGTTGCTCTCCGCCTGTACGC
>JAUVMD010000350.1 GCA_030600405.1 Nitrospirota bacterium | reverse complement strand
CGTGATGGCGGCCAGCTCTTGGCGGCAACGACTAATGGTATCGGTGTGGCCCATTCAAGCGCGATCACCTTTGGTACTTCCAATTGTGGATCTGACAGAATGACACGCCAGCAACAGGAGCGTGAGACGTTTGCCAGCATCAACTACAACAGCCTGGTTAAGGAAATGGCCGCCGGCAAAGGCGAAAATCTCAATAACCTGGCCAGTATGTACGGTTGTTCCCGGGATTCCTACGGGGATTTCGGAACCATAGCCCAGGAAAACTTTAGCGCAATCGTGAAGGATCAGAATACCTCCACGAAGGACATGCTGGGCTCTCTGGAAAAACAGATTTCCGGACACACGGTTCTGTCCAAAACCTGCACGGGAGTTATCGGCTAATCCAAATAGCCTTGATTTTAAAGGGGTACCAATGTATCCTCGCGATGCATGGTATCCCTTTTTTTGTCCACCCTTTCCCCAAGCCCCCACTTTGGATTATCCCATCCGCATTACTATCAGCTTCCTGATATTCGTTTCCCTTTTATCCAGTCCCCTGTGGGCCCAGCCTACCGAAACCAATCCCTACGCTGAGCAACTGGTTCAACAGGCGCTGGAAAAACAATTGGACCAGAAAAGGCGCTGGCACCTTTTACTCCACTACAAAGAAACCTGGTTCGGCGGATACGAAAGCGAAGCGGACGGGATGGATTTTTTCAACGCGCCTGACGGAAAAACCGACCCCAAAGCCGAGCTGATCGCGACCCTCAGGAACTTTTTTAAAGACCCGAATTCTTTAAAACCCAAGGAGGAACACCCGCAATGCAATTTTCCCGCCCGTTACAAATGGTTGAAACGGGAACTCTCGATTGATCCCAGCCAACTTCCAAAAGCGGATTGCACCCGAATGGAAGGCTGGCTGGATCAATTGGAACCTCAAAGCGTTACTCTTATTTTTGCTTCATTTTATATGAACAATCCCGCATCCATGTTCGGCCACACCTTCCTTCGAATCGATAGCAAAAGTAAAAACACCAGCCAGGCTTTATCCAACTATGGGGTCAATTATTCCGCCACTGTGGATACCGGCAGCATGTTCTTATATACGTTTAAAGGTCTTTTCGGATACTTTAAAGGAGAATTCACCGTTTTCCCCTATTACCTCAAGGTTCAGGAATACAGTAACTGGGAAAGCCGCGATTTGTGGGAATATGAATTAAACCTCACCCCTGACCAGATTGACACCCTCATACTTCATTTATGGGAGCTCGGTGGAACCTATTTTGACTATTATTATTTAAAAGAAAATTGCTCCTATCATATGCTCACGGTCCTGGAAGTGGCAAATCCCGACTTGGAATTGAGTGACGGTTTTTTCATTGCTACCCAACCCGCCGACACCATCAAGATTCTGGCGGAACAGGAAGGATTGATTTCCAAGGTCACCTATCGCCCCTCCATTTTGAACCGGATGCAGCACAAAACCGAACAGATGAGCGGTGAAGAAAAAGAGGTTCTCTACCACTTGGTTGAAAATAATCAGATCCTGAAAGAAGATCCTTATCAGCAATTAACGACGCCGCAAAAGGCGCTTGTGCTGGACGCCTACCTGGATTATCTGGAATACGAGGGTCTTGGCGAAGAAGACTTTGATCCACAAAAGCCACTCAGGATTCCCCACGCCATCCTTCTGGAACGCAGTAAACTAAAATACAAGCGGCAGGATACGGAAATGACCCAATTCTCAGCACCGCCGGAAACGGGGCACGGTACTGACCGGGTGGGGCTGGGAGTCGGCATCAACGATAATGAACTGTTTCAGGAATTCGCTTACCGCCCCACCCTGCATGATCTTTTGGCACGGGATGCGGGGTACAAAAAAGATTCGCAATTTTTATTTCTGGATTTTGCCGGCAGATACTTTTACGAATCAAAACAATTCCACGTGGACAGGTTTCGTTTCCTGGATATCGTATCCCTGACGCCCTACGAACCTATTTTTAAAAAACCCTCCTGGAAACTCAATCTGGGATTCGACACGATCCGTGACTTCGACTGCGGCTACTGCAATTCATTTAAGGGGAATGGAGGCTATGGCTATTCCTACAAGCCCGGCCACAAATCTCCGTATATCCTGTTCGTCATGGCGGAGCTGGAAGCGGAAACTTCCGGCTATTTGGAAGACAATTATCGCGCCGGAGGAGGCGTTTCAGGAGGCATGTTTATTGATTTCAGCGAGGACTGGAGACTGCAATTGGGGGGCGAATACAAGCGGTTTCCGCTGGGGGATGAGTCGGAATACATTCGATACGATTCCAAGTTACGCTATTCCCCGCACATGGATGTCGACCTGCGATTGGAATATCAGCGAGTCGATCACAATGACGAGGGATTATTCTCAGTCAATCTATATTTTTGACAGGCTGGCCAATCAATCTTCAAATAAGGCACGGACAAAATCCTCCGCCTGAAATTCCTGGAGATCCCCCGGCTTCTCTCCGATTCCGATAAACCGGATGGGCAAGTTCATCTCCTGGGAAATATT
>JAUVMD010000076.1 GCA_030600405.1 Nitrospirota bacterium | reverse complement strand
TGCGTGCATTGTTCATGCACCCAGTGTTAAACTTTTGGGTGCAAGGATTATGACAGGTTGGCGGAATTTCTCAGGAAATTTTGTGCAGATTTTGTGCAGGGAGATTGATGATGACGAAACACAACTACAATGTTTTAAACCCGGATAAAGGTGTTCCTGTGAAGGCCTGGACCCAAGGCGTGCCATTGGAGAAGGAAGCGGAAAAGCAGTTGATGAATGCCGCGCAGATGCCTTTTATCCATAGCCATATTGCCGTCATGCCTGATGTTCATTGGGGATTGGGGGCGACGATTGGAAGCGTGATTCCAACCTTGAAGGCCATCATTCCGGCGGCGGTCGGGGTAGATATCGGATGCGGTATGATGGCGGTGCAGACCAGTTTGAATGCCACCGATTTGCCGGAAAACCTGAAAGAGATCCGCTCCAATATTGAAAAGGCCGTTCCGCATGGCAGAACCCACCATGGCGGGCGGGGTGATCGTGGCGCCTGGGCTGATATTCCTGAACGCCAGGCAAAGGTATGGAAAGACCTGGCGCCGGGGTTGGATACCATTGCTGAAAAGAATCCCAAGGTGATGAGAAAGCACAGCAATAACGTCAACCATCTGGGAACTTTAGGTACCGGTAACCACTTCATCGAAGTGTGTCTGGACGAGAAGGATCGGGTTTGGTTCATGCTGCATAGTGGTTCCCGTGGCATCGGTAACCGGATTGGGACTTATTTTATTGAACTGGCCAAGCAGGATATGCGCCGGTGGCATATCAATGTCCCGGATATCAATTTGGCCTATTTCCCGGAAGAGTCTGACCATTTTGACGAATATGTAGAAGCGGTGGAGTGGGCCCAGACGTTCGCCAAGACCAATCGCGAGCTGATGATGCAGGCCGTGATTAAAGCGGTGCAGAGTTCTAAAGGCATTCCGCCTTTTGAAGCGAACTTGGAAGTGGTTAACTGTCATCACAATTACGTGGCGCGTGAAAATCATTTTGGAGAAAATGTTCTGGTGACCCGGAAGGGAGCGGTGCGCGCCCGGTTGGGGGACATGGGAATCATTCCCGGAAGCATGGGGGCGAAGTCTTATATCGTCCGCGGCTTGGGCAACAAGGACAGTTTCGACAGTTGCAGTCACGGCGCGGGCAGAGCCATGTCCCGGACCGAAGCCAAGCGGCGATTTTCGGTGGACGATCATATCAAGGCCACCGAAGGTGTGGAGTGTCGAAAGGACAAGGATGTGATCGACGAAACCCCTGCGGCTTACAAAGATATCGACGCGGTCATGGAGGCTCAAAAGGATTTGGTGGAAATCGCGCACACCCTGCGCCAGATTATTTGTGTGAAAGGTTAAAGACCAGAGGTTCGAATATGTTTAAAAATGACAGCCTCGCCCTTCTTACTTGGAAGAGATAGAGTAAATCCCATCCCAATCCTTTTCCATTTGGGAATCCTTTTGTAACAATTGACATCTTTTCAAAAGAGTTGAAGAGGGGCCATCCTCAGGGTGTTCTTCAAGAGCTTTTTGAAAATAAGCTATGGCTTCCCTCCATTTGCTTTCTTTGTAAAATTTTAACCCTTCGTTATAAAGAGGTAAAATTTCTAAAATTGGATCGTCCATGAATCCCTTTTTGCCCAGGAGCTCATAAATTCTTGTGGGGTTGGTGCGTCCTATCACGCGCACATAATCTATTTCTCGTGTTTCAATAAAATCTCTTGCCTGTTCATAAGTTGATTCGCTAATCAGCGTAAATGTCCCGTATTCTTTATTTACCCCTTCGAGACGGGCGGCCAGGTTTACCGAATCACCGTTCATTCCATAGTTCATTCTATTTTTCGAACCCATATTTCCGACAACCATCATCCCTGTATTAATACCAATTCGCATACTCAGCTCGGGCCGCTTCTCTCTCGCCCATTTCTCCCGAAGAATCGCCAGTTTCTCCTGCATTTCGATAGCGACCCAGCAGGCGCGCTTGGCATGATCTTTAAAATAAACAGGCGCACCAAAAAATGCTTTAATGGCATCTCCATCATACTTGTCCAGGGTACCCTCATGCTTTAAAAGGATTTCAGTCATTTCCGTCAGATATTCGTTCAATAGATTGACGAGTTCCTCTGCAGATAGTTGCTCTGAAAAGGTTGTAAAACCTCCCAGGTCGGTAAAAAAAGCGGTTAACTCCTTTTCTTCCCCGCCCAGTTTCAATCCGGTTGGGTCCTCAAGCAGTTTATCAACGACTTTTGGAGACATGTATTTGCCGAAAGTATTTTCAATGAAATGTCTTTCCCTTTTTTCCGTCAGGTATCCATGAATCGTCAACGAGGAAAATATAAAAATATTTTCAAAAAACGGAAAAACATCCGTCACCCACAGTCCTTTATTAACAAAAATCCATTGACTGAACCCAAACTGGCCCCCCGCGACCAGAAGAAAAGTCAGGACACCCAAAACTGGCTTCATCCTGGGATAAACCAGAGTCAGGAAAATCCCAAAGAATAGGAGATAGATCAAGTCAAACGTTAATATCCAATCGGGTTTGGATAATAAATTATCGTGCAAAACATTATCAATAATGGTCGCGTGAACCTCTACACCTGGGTAAAGGGGATCAAAGGGGGTGACTTTGATGTCTCCCAATGCAGTTGCTGTGGCTCCGACAATTATAATTTTATCTTTTAAACTTCCCTTCGGAACGGCATGTTCACGATCATGCAATATATCGGTTATGGAAACGTAAGGAAAGGTGCCGGTCTCTCCCAGAAAATTAACCAAAAGCTCACCACTATTATTAATGGGAATTTCTATGGAGTCTGCAGCGTCCAGAATAACTTTCTCAGCGCCAAGCTCTCCCACCCGGACAATTAAACTTCCTTCCAAATACCGCTCAAGAATTCGCATGCTCAGAGGAGGGAAAAAATAATCTTTATTTGTCGCTTTATCCCGGTATTTGACGATGAGAGGGAGTTTGCGCAGAGTGCCATCTGCTTCTGCATCAAAATTGAAAAATCCTGCGCTTCTGGCGCTTTTGGAAAGAACCGAGATATGGGATTCCACGGCATATCCAGTCGTAAAATCAATCGTAGATAAATCAATATCGCCTGAGGATTTGATAAATCCATTGAATTGGGAGGACCTGATGTTTTGCAGATAACCTTGCAAATCCTGTTCAGTCAGATGATCCATGCCTTTTAAATCAAAATGAAAAAAATAACCTAAAACCGCTCGCCGGGACTTCTTAAGGGCTGTGGCAAATTGAGCGTCGTTATCGGCGTTTTCAATCAGAGGATTGAGGACACCATTGACCAGAGGCTCATCGACAAATTTTGCATTGAGTTGTTCTCTTATTTTGATTAGATTTTGTTTTCCGGCACTTTCGTCGGGTGATGAAAACACTATATCGAAGGCGATCACTTTTGTTTGATGCGCCACCAATTTCTCGACTAATCGCGCGATCACTTTTCTCGGCCAGGGCCAACGTCCCAGCTCATCGATACTTTTTTCATCAATCGCGGCAATGACGACTTCGGGTCCAGGCTGAAGGGGCCCTCGAATTTGGAAATGAGCGTCCTGGAATAACATTTCCAATCGATGGATGGCTGGGGGATTAACCCAATATCCCAAAACCACCACTACCACAGCGCTCAATCCAATAATCCAGGGAATAAAGTTTTTCATCGAAGATGAGGAGCTCAGTGATCTGAAATAGGGGAGATCCTTTTTCCTGTGAATAAATTAGAAATGTCTTTCTTGAATACTGAATCTTCCGCAAAATACTCCGGGAAGAAAGGTAAATGCTTTTAAATCAAGTGGTTTCACTATCTAGTATAAGTGATTTTGTTTGAAATATAATATTAAAGTGACTATCCTTGTAAAGTAGACTTTTACTCTATTTATAGTGAACCTGAAATTAAAAATTTTGCTGAAAGGCTAAAAATTTCCAACTGAGAATCATGTCCACTCCCGAACCTGATACCAACCTAAAAGTCGAATTATTAAGATCCTTGGATTTCTTCAAGCCTATGGATTTAGAAGTCATTGAATCGTTGGTTCAAAACTGCGAGGAGATTATTTTAGATCCTGAAGAAATCCTTTTTAAGGAGGGAGAACCTGGCGACGCTATGTACGTTATTCTTTATGGAGGCCTATCTATAGAAAGAGAAAATACCGTGATCGCCAAAAGGAGAAGAGGCGATCATGTGGGTGAGATGTCGTTGATTGAATCTGGACCTCGCGCGGCAACGGTGAAAGCACTTACAAAAACTTATTTGCTGAAAATATTAAAGGAACCATTCCATAACCATTTTACATCCAACCCCCAGACTTTGATGGAAATATTGAGAACCATTTCCGAGCGCTCCCGGGAAGACCTTGAGGCTCTGGACCGAAGCATGAAAAATCTTCAAGAGGAAAAGAAGATTACCTCCCGTCTCCAGAATCTCTTGAACAACACTTCAAGTGAAATCTATACATTGGATCCTTCAACTTTTCGATTTACCCATATGAATCCTCGCGCTTTAAGGAATTTGGAATATCAATCAATGGAGGTCACCCAACTGAAGCCCATGGATATCATTGGGGATATCGACCCGGAGGAGTTTGAGGAATGGGTTACTCTTTTACGATCGAATAAAAGAGAGGAAGTTTTATTTAATGCAGTTCACAGAAGAAGAGACGGTTCTTTTTACCCTGTAAAAACTCAGCTTAAAATGGATTTTGACGAATCACCTCCTATTATTGTCGGCCTTGTCGAGGATATTTCTGAGCTTAAGGAAATAGAAAATAAATACAAACAATTGACTTTTTATGACCCCTTAACAGGCCTTCCGAATAGAACCCTCATTATTGATCAGTTGTCTTCGGCAATTTCAGAAGCAAGTAAAGAAAATGAAAATGTTTCGGTTTTGTTGATCGATTTGCATAATTTCAAAACCATAAGTAATTCGTTGGGTTATAGGGTGGGTGATTTATTGATTCTCGCAGTTGCGAAACAACTTAAAGCAGCATCTCCTCCACATGGTATTGTGGGGCGGACGGGAGATAATGAATTCATAACCGTTTTATCTCAATCCGATAATAAAACTAACGCAGAGGATGTAGCGTGTCAACTTTTGGATTCCTTCAAAATCCCATTTTCTATTGGTGGACAAGATATCTTTGTGGGCCTGGGCATAGGTATTTCCTCTTTTCCCAACAATGGACAAGGTGCCGAGGCCCTCATCGAACAAGCAGAAACCGCAGCCAAGCATCTTTCTCAAGAAGGAGAAAATAATTATTGCCATTACAATTCCGATATGCCTTTTATTTTAAAAAGTAAACTGCTTCTGGAAGGAGACCTGCGGAAAGGCCTGGAGCGAAATGAGTTTGAATTGCACTACCAGCCTAAACTGGCCTTGGAGTCCGAAACCATTACCGGATTTGAGGCTCTGATTCGGTGGAATCATCCCGAAAGAGGTTTGCTATTCCCATTGGATTTTATTCCTGTTGCAGAAGAGAGTGACATTATCATCTCTATTGGCGATTGGGTTCTAAAAACCGCGTGCCGTCAAATGAAAACCTGGCTGAATATGGATTTTCCCGTACAAAACATAGCGGTGAATCTTTCCGGCCGGCAATTCAAAAAGGAGGACTTGGTCTCCAATATTAAAAAGATTATTTTAGACGCGGACATCCAACCGAAGTTCATTGAGTTGGAGATTACAGAAACCATTTTGATGGAAAATCTTGATACGGTTACTACCAAGCTCAGGCAATTAAGCGAGATGGGGGTGAAACTTTCCCTCGATGATTTTGGAACCGGTTATTCGTCTCTCCGCTATTTAAACAGCTTCCCTCTGGATAATATAAAAATCGATCGATCCTTTATCAAAGATATCACCACAGAAGAAAATGCCACGATTGCCAAGGCCATTGTATCTTTGGCAAAGTCATTTCGCCTTAAAACCATCGCTGAAGGCGTCGAGGTTGAAAATCAAAAAGCCATCATGCGGGCGATTGGATGCGACTTCATCCAAGGCTATCTGCTGGGCAAACCCATCCCTGCGGAAGAAGTAATCCAACAGTTATCCCCTCTTTAGTATTCCTCTGAATTCCATCCAGGGTGCAATTCCCATATATTGCTCCAATCAGCTCAATTAAAATTACCCCAAGAGGTGTATATATTTTTTTCGAAAAATGACGAATTTTGTCAATTAAGCTGTCTGGAAAAAATACAATTACATGTCTTCAAAAAATATCACTCCGTTAATCGCATATTTATCAATAAATTCCATATTTAACCCCCAAATGAGGTATTTTTGGCCCTAAGTTTGCATGTATTAGGGAAAATCAATATTCATGCTGTCGTAAAGAGGAGGCATGAATTATGATGTCCATACGCAGGACAGGCCACGGGGCGACATCACAAGAAAAAAACCAAATATAGTTCCGCCAAAGGAGAGAGGTAATGAATAC
>JAUVMD010000033.1 GCA_030600405.1 Nitrospirota bacterium | reverse complement strand
ATTAATGTTATGAAGATCAGGCCAGGATCATATCCTGAACTTTGCCCAACCCTTCAGCGTTCTTCAATAATTCCTGACCTTCCGGACTGATATCGTTACCGAAAACATCCAAATATTTCAGATCGGAAAGGGTCAGCGATTCCGACAAGGCCCGAGCCCCTTCATCGCCTATATTATTCTGTGCCATATCCAACCTCACCAGACGGGACAGGTACAACGACTGAGCGAGAGCCCTAGCCCCTTCCGGTCCCACCTTGTTTTTCCACAAGTACAAATATTTCAAATTGGAGAGATTAGAAGATTCTGCCATGATGCACGTCCCTTCATCTCCAAGATCGTTCCGTTCCAAGTGAAGCTCAACCAGCCCGGTAATGACTTGGGATTCCGTCAAAGCACGAATACCTTCCGGACCGATATCATTCCGCTCCAAATTCAGCACCTCCAAACCCCGGAGGGCATCGGTCCCGGCCACGACTTTTAAACCGTTATCCCCGATATATTTCAGCCTGAGGTCCAGCAATTTGCCATCTTTGGACAGCAGTTTGGGGATCAGCTGATCCACCGGTTCATCATTAAAAGGCTTGCTCATGGGTTGTTCCAAGTTCTTCCTAAATACCTCTTATGGACTGGTTTTTCAGTTTAACATGAAAAATTAAAACATGGATACTCCTGATTTGATAAGCCCATAATATCAATTGGTTACCTAGGGCGAGGGCCTCATCGGATGAAGGATAAGAGACCTGTACCCGGCCCCGACTTACCGGGTAGCCCTCACCCCTTCCAGCCCCGGTCCCACCGACTCACTCCTGGCTTGAAGTACAGTCCGGAAAGCAACATAATGTCCTCAAGGCTGGATGATATCGGCCGGAGTACCCCCTATGGTAGAAAACACACAATTCAGTTACGCACCGGAAACCCTGTCGGAGGTTTCCTCCCTCAGCATCCGCGCCATCCAATTGGTCGAGGGCCTGTTGTCGGGCCATCACCGAAGCCCGCACAAAGGCTCCAGCGTTGAATTCGCGGAATATAAGGACTATTCGCCGGGCGACGATATCCGCCATATCGACTGGAAAGTGGTGGGTAAAACGGACAAATACCACGTCAAACAGTTCGAGCAATCCACCAATCTGAAATGCACGATTTTGCTCGACGCCAGCGGGTCCATGGCCTACCGCTCACCCGACTCTAAATCTCCCGGCATGGACAAAAGGGATTATGCGCGCACGCTGGTGGCGGCCCTGGGATACCTGCTCTTAAAACAATTTGACGCAGTGGGACTGACCCTGTTCAACGATGAAGTGGTATCGCACCTTCCTCCCCGGTCCAAACCTTCGCATTTCCAGAATATTCTGCACGGATTGCAGGGTATGGAGTTCAAGGGAGTCACCCGGGTAGAAGGAGTGGTGGGAGATTTGATCGAACGCCTGCCGGGGCGTGGCATGTTGATCTTGGTCTCCGACCTGTTAACGCGGGAAGACGATGTATTCAAAACGCTCAAAATGCTCAAGTCCCGCGGGCTGGAGGTAATTCTTTTTCACATTCTCCACCCGGACGAAGTGACACTGCCGTTTGAAGGCGACCTTGTTTTTGAATCGCTGGAGGACGACCCGCCTCTGGGACTGGACCCGTTCGACGTGCGCCAACAATATCAGAAAGCCATTCAGGAACAGATCGAATTCTACAAAAAGAACTGTCCGACTCTGGGTATCGATTATCTTTTTCTGGAAACCACCACGCAGCTGGAACAGGCGTTACGGTATTATCTTCTCCGCCGAAAAAGTTTGCAAAAGATATGAATTTCAGTTTTACATCCCCATGGTACCTGCTGGGACTGTTAGGCTTGGCGCTGCCGATCCTGATCCATTTGCTGACCCGCCGCCAGCAGAGCCGGCTCAAATTTTCAGCGGTCTATCTGTTGCAACAAGCGCAGAAACGGTCGGTGCACAAATCCCGGCCCAACAAGCTCCTCCTCTTGCTCTTGCGCTGTATGGCAATCGGTTTTCTGTGTCTGGCACTGGCCAATCCCATTCTTTCGTCCGGCGGCCTGGAGAACATTCTGACGTCACGTCCCTCCGCCCATGTGTTTATTCTGGATGATTCCTACAGCATGTCCGCGACGAGCGATCAGGGAACTTTGTTCAATCGGGCAACGGAGACACTGACAGAACTGATCGAAAAAATCCCCGGCAACCATTCCTTCAGCCTTGTGCTCTCGTCCCATCCCGCCCGCATGGTGCAGGACTGGACGAAGGATCCAGGCAAAGCCCTGAAATGGTTGAAGGCGGTGCAACCTTCCCACCGCACCACCAGCATCGGCCAGGCCGTGACCCTAGCTTCCGATCTACTGAATACCGCCCCACAGGAAAACAAACGGATTTTCATTCTGACCGACATGAATCAGAACGGCTGGGATCGGGATGAATTCCCCACGACATTTGCAGAAAATTCACGAACCCAGATCAAAATCATCGATTTTTCAGGGTTACAAAAAGGATTCAACCGGGCACTGGTGCAAAAGGTCAAACTGAGCCAGGAGTTCCTCACCAACCGCCGGATCATCCGGGTGCAGGCCACTATTGCCAATCTGTTGCCGGATCGGGCGGTCAAGCAGTTGCCAATCACCCTGTTCGTCAATGGCAAGCGGCAGAGCGAAAGCACGATCGATCTGCCCGCCAAGGGCGTGGCGACTCATGAATTTTCGTTTCCTTTATTAAATAACGACCCGGTGTCGGGTCACGTTGAAATCCAGGAAGATGCTCTGACGGCGGACAATCGACGTCTGTTCGTCTATCAACCTGACCGCAAGATTAAAACACTGGTAGTGGACGGCGACCCGCGGGGTGTGGCACATCAACACGACTCGTTTTATGTCGAAAAGGCGCTCAATCCGTTTTCTTCTCCCATGGCCGATATCGAACCGACCGTGTCCACGCTCTCGGAATTTTCGGAGCGGGATTTGAAACAGTATTCCGTGATAATTTTGTGCAACGTCCGGGACTTGCCGATCGGCCTCGAACAAGAGCTGGAAAAATTCGTACTGCGGGGCGGCGCTCTGTTCATCGGTCTGGGAGATCAAGTGGATCCAAAATACTACAATGAGAAATTGGGCTTGCTTCTGCCTGTTACTTTGAAATCCATCAATCAGGTGAGGACCGGGGACAAGCCGTTCCACCTTATGACGCAAACCAGCGACCATCCGGTCTTGAAGGTATTTACCGGAAGCATGTTAAAGGAAATGACGCGTATTCCTTTCCGGACTCTTTACAGCATCGAGCCCCGGCGCGGCAGACAGTTTGAGGAGCCGATGCGTTTCACCAACCAATTCCCCGCGGTGATCGAATCGGACTTCGGCGAGGGCAAGGTTGTCCTGTATGTCTCTTCTCTGGACCGGGACTGGAACAATTTTCCCATTCACCCCACCTTTCTTCCTTGGACCCAACGGTGGGTGAAGTACATGGCGCAGGGCCTCGAAAATATTTCCCGCCACGACGTAACCGTGGGCGCACCTCTGGTGCTGGAGGAGATGGAACAACCGCCGTTGGTAGTGGCACCCGGCGGCAAAATTTTCGTCGCCCGGAAAAATTCCCAATCTCCCCCGGTGTTTGAAGGCACCCATCACCCGGGAGTTTATGAATTGTATCAATGGGCACAGCCACCCGTTTCCGGCCCGGTGGATTCCCCACCCCCAGCGCCAAAACAATTGCCTGCCGACGCCAAACGGTTGGGAGGTTTTACCGTCAATTTCGATCCTGCCGAATCCGCCCCCGGCAAAATTTCTGAAAGGGAGCTGTCTCAATATTTTCCTGGAGCGCAGGTCGACTATTCCCCGGCCGATCAGGCGCTGGACGCGGCCTCGGTCGGCGCGGGCGTACCTCTGACCACCCTGTTGTTCCTGATGCTGGCGGTCATGATGTTCTGGGAGGGTTGGATCGTCCGCAAAGAATGACCGGGATTCCTCCCGTATGTTTTTGCGAAACTCATTCTGATATAATGATTTCAAGCCATGAAGAATCAACCCGTATAACTTTTGAGTTTTTAATGAATTTCCGAGCGCTACGCACTGCCAAATTTATCGGGGCTCTGTCCCTCTTGCTGGCTTTGACTGGAGCGGTGCCCCCCCAAGCCGCTGCGGCCCAGGTCTCGATAACCGAAGAACTGGTAGCCACCCTGGCCTTGCCGGAAGACAAGATCGATCTGACCGAAACGCTCCTTTTGATCTCGCGTCATTGGGATCCTCGGCTGAACACGGCCCCTCTCAAGAAAACACTGAACCGGTTGACCGAGTCGGCCCGCAGTCAACTCAAGGACAATCCTTCCCCCAAGCAAACCGTTGAAATTCTGCGAAAGGTCATTCACGAGGAGGGACGATACCGTTACACCGATGCGCTGGACCCGGCGGGCATGCCGATCAATCCGGCGGAATTGTTTCTGCACGGGCTGTTGCAGACCCGTCGGGGTTACTGCATGAACCTGTCTCTGCTGTATCTCATTCTCGGCGAGCGGTTGAACCTGCCGCTGGTCGGGGTGCCTCTGCCGAATCATTTTTTCGTGCGCTACGACTCGCCGGAATACCGTGTGAACATCGAAGCGACCGAAGGAGGAACAGCGTTTCCCGATTCGTTTTACGAACAACGGTTTGGTGTGGTGAAGGGATCGAAATATTTCCTGACCCCTCTTGGCAAGAAACAAACGCTGGGAGCTTACTTCTCCAATGTCGGGCTGGTGATGTACCGAGCGGCTAAACCTCAGATCGCTATTTTTTATCTGGAGCAATCAGCCGACATCAATCCGCAATCCATCGACGCGCTCAATAATCTGGGTAATATCTACTCGGAATTAAAACAACACGACAAATCCATCCACGCTTACGAGCGGGCCTTGAAAGCCGATCCTGGAAATTTTTCCACATTGTTCAACCTGGGACTGGCTTATATGGAGACGGATGCTTCCGAAAAAGCCGAGGAGGCGTTACTGCAGGCGGCGCAGATCAACCCTCGGTATTACCTGGCACATGAAATGCTGACCCGTATTTACATGAAACAGAAAAAGTTCCCGAGTGCACTGCTCCATTTAAAAATCATGAAACGCCTGCAACCGGGACGGCTCCTCACCGAATTGAATATCGGTACCGTACTCCTGGAAATGGGTCAGGCGGATTTGGCCCTGTAATTCTTCGATGGATTACAAAACCGCTAACCGCAGGGCATCGTGGTCAACCAACGCATGGCGGAGGTGTACTACCGGCAGAAGGAGTACCGAAAAGCGATCGTTCAATATGAGTTCGTCATCAACCGCGCTCCCCGGATCATTGAAAATTACATTCAACTGGGGTGGATTCATTACCAGATGGGAAACGTCGCGAAGGCTATCGAAGTCACCCGGCAGGGCCTTCGGGCCAATCCGCAGGCGAACCGGTTCACCACTCTCGCCTATATGAACTTGGGTTTTTATCACGTGCTCGAAAAACAATTCGAGGAAGCCGAGAAATGGTACCAGAAAGTTTTGGATGCTGAAAACCCCAAAACAACCGATGCCATGATTCAGGATCTGAATGGTGCTTTTAAAAAATATTCCAGTATCCCCGAACTGGATTACTTTGGCGGCTGGATTTTATTTCAGGGCGGGAAAAAGAACGAAGCCCGTAAATGGCTCAATCGCTACCTGGCCCAAAACCCCAAAGGCTCTTTCGCCGAAAAAGCACGGAGCTTTCTGAGCAAGGTCGCGCTTTCGGTGCCGGAAGGCATGATTCTGCTTCCCAAGGGATTTTTTATCATGGGGGCCAACGGGCACGGTGATGATGAAGCCCCGGAACACAAGGTCTATCTGGATGCGTACTATATTGACAAATATGAAGTGACCGCGGCTCAATTCGCCGCGTTTTTAAACGATGTTAAAACTTTCAAGGAATTCTACAAGGACAGCAAATTCGGCATACTGGTGCTGGAAAAGGATTTCAAGCCCCGCAAGGGTTTGGAATCCTATCCCATCAACAACGTGACCTGGTTTGGGGCGGCGGCCTTCTGCAAATGGAAGAACAAGCGCCTGCCCACCGAAGCGGAATGGGAAAAAGCGGCGCGTGGAACCGAGGGAAATTTCTTCCCGTGGGGAAACGATCCGATTACCCCTCAAAAAGCCCGGTATCTGCAGAACTGGACCGAAGAGATCGCCTATCGCGTCATGGTGCCGGTCGATTCCATGCCGGAGGGCAAGAGCACCTTCGGACTGTTTCACATGCTGGGCAACGTTAAAGAATGGGTGGACGACTGGTATGATCGGGAGTATTATAAGGAAGAAAATCACAACTTGAATCCAAAGGGACAGATTGGGGGGGAATTCAAGGTCCTCAAGGGCGGGTCGTGGAGAGACCTCAGGTCCTTTGTTTACGCCTCTTTTCGGAACAACAGCTACCCGAATACGGCGCTGGACGATTACGGGTTCCGGTGCGCCCAGGAGGGGCTGGAAAGTTCCGCCCCCAAGCGGCTGACCTCTCTGGAACATTCATTCATTCCGGCACGGCTGGAACATACGGCTCAGGGAGGCTCAGTACACAACCCATGATCGGCGCCATCGAAATATTGATCATTGCGATCATCTTCGGCATCATCTACGGCCGGGACGCCATCGACAAAACGTTCAAGAAACACGTGGACGAAGGCGTGGTGGAAAGTTTTGCGGTGGACGTCAAGGATTTTTACAAAAAAGATCCGAAACGGCTGGTCCTCCTGGTAGCCGGAGGCCTGGGCGGTTTCATCTTCATCGGACTGGGGATCTATTGGGCGTTGACCCGGACCGACCTGATCAAAATGATCGGACTAGAGTGACCCCCCTCCCCTATCAGTAATTGAATCCGTTGTCGCGGACGTGAAAGTAAGGGTCTCCCCCCTTCAGCATTTTGCCGCTGACGATTTCTCCGACATACACCACATGATCTCCGAATGCATTCTGTTCGCGCAGTTCGCATTCCACATAGGCCACGGCATCGCTCAGCACCTTGATACCGTGAAACCCCTTGCTCACCTTTAATCCGTCAAACACCGAAACACCGGGCACAGGGACCTTGAAGAAATGTTTCATCAAGTCGTTCGAATTCTTGCCCAACACATTCACGATGAACGCTTGAGACGCTTCCACCACGAGCCGCGCCTGGCGCGTCACCCCCAGCGCCACCGTCAGCGCGGGTGGATCGAACGAACACTGGTTGACCCAGCTGGCCAACACCGCGTCCTCTTGATCTTTATGTTTTGCTGTCACCACAAACAAACCGCTTGGAACGCGGCCCAGAGCTTTGCCTACCTCTTTTTTATTTTTCAATGTCCTCTCCTGAAAAACCCATGAATCCAAACTATTTAAAAGGGTTCATTATACCCAAAAACGACCTGGGAAATCCCGTCTCCTCCACACCGGAACTTATTTTTTTTTGTTTTGCGACCGGAATTTTTTCAAGGCCTTGATCAATTCCATCTGAGACACCAGACCCTGTGATACTAGAATCTCACCCAGCAGGCGGTTGGTGTGCATTTGCCGCTCCAGCAACATCTCCACTTGCTCCTGACTCAGAGATTCCATCTCCACGGCCAGTTTTCCGAAGCTTTTATCTTTTTCCTCCGGCTTCCTCTGACGGGACAGAATCCGAAACAACTGCTTGTTGTCGATCAATCCTTGTTGTAACGCCAACTGTCCCAACGACACCCGGTCGGTTTTTTGGATTTCCAGCGCCCGGTCCAGGTCTTTTTTCCGGATGATATTCTGCTCTACAAGATATTCTCCAAAAATCACAGACAAAATTCCTTTCTACTTGGTCCGCATGGCAAAAACACCGTCCCAATCCGGGGGTGGCGGATGATACTGAAACGTGATACACCGTCTGACCGGAAACCGACCGTGTGCCTCACAGGGACATTTTAAAATCGTAGGCTTTTAATTCCAAGAGTTCAAAAATGGTCAGATTGGGTGAATAAATATAAAGGGAAAGCAGGGTGATCAACACAGATACTGTAAAGACATTCATCCATCGAATTTTCATGGGAGGATTTTAACACAAGGGAAATCGACAAGGAAAAAGTCAGGTGAAGGAAAACCGGTCAAACGGATTCGATTATGCTAAATCAACAGCCGCCGGGACCACCGTTCTCGAAAAATTCGGTGAGAAAGGTTCCCAGGGTTGCCTGCTGGATGGCAGCATCAATCTCGCCGCCTCTTATCAGATTGCCGTTCTGGATTAAATCACGGGTTTCATTGAACGACGACTCATCGACGTTGATATTGACTGCGTTCACATCGATATCCCGTTGGGTGTCCTGCTGGATCACTAAGTCCTGCGCAGAGGGTTGTTGAATGCTACCAATCCCGGAGACAATCTCCCCGCCGTTAGGGAGGGCATTCACCCATCCTGGCGTTACCGCCCACAAGCCCACCAAAAGGCTTCCGGCCAGCCGGTTCAATCTGCGACTTTGTTTCGGTTCGGATTTGCGCACAATGTTTTATCCTCTCGATCCTACCTCAACCCGAGGTACACGGATCTGATTCATCTCCCTCGAATAAATCGTATTCTTCCTGTATGGCGTCTATCACATTGGAGCCTTGCCTGGGTTTTTCCCGGTAACGTGAACCCACCCAGCCCATGATCACCTGCTGGATCATATTCCGCTCGGGACCTGTCAGGGATTTCGGTTCCGTTGGCGGCTTGCCCTCTTCAATGACCGTTTTCATCATCGGTCCTACCATCACATCCCCAATAACGGTGGGATCCGCATTGAGGGCACGGATGAATCCCGCCTGATTGGCAACCAGGGTTTTCAGTTGCGAAACGCTCAAGTAGCCCTGGGTGCCGCGCGCCGCCACATTGGCAGTGGGGGAAAGAATCTTGAAGTGGGATTGGGGATGCTTCTGCTCCTTATTGACGATATACATGGAAATGCCGTGACCGATAGTGATCACCCCCTGACGAAGCTTCTCCTTGGCGTCATACAGATAGGACGAAATTCGCATCCGGGAGTTGGGGCCCAAGGCCATCAGGCTGGAATCTTCAAATAAAATGCGCAGGCGGCTCTTGCGGCCGGTCCGAAACTCGTCGCTGGCATACACCATCTGCTTGGGTTGCACCTTCTGCCAGGGGGTCAACGAT
>JAUVMD010000172.1 GCA_030600405.1 Nitrospirota bacterium | reverse complement strand
CGGACATGGCATGAGACACCAGCCATTTGTCGCCCTTGGGATGGTTGCGGATGATATCGTCCAGATTCGTGAGAGCCTTATCGTATTGTTTCAACTTGTAATAATTAGAGGCCAGGCCAAACAAAATATTGTCCTTCAAGCGGGGGGGATATTTCCTCTCCAGGATACTCTTGAATTTAGCGATACTCCTCAGATATTGGCCATCGCGAAACAAGAGAATCGCGAGACGGTAATCACCCGTCCCAGTTTTCGGCGGAGCCTTACGGGCCGCTTGTTCTTTCCGAATCGATTCCAGGTCGGAATCCATTTCCTTAACAGAACCTTCCATTTCCAGCAAAGCCTGATTCAACTCTTTGACTTTTTCCTCATCCTGAGCCTTTTGCTGACCCAGCCGCGCTTCCAACTGTTGGAGTTCTGGCTCTTTCCCCCTGAGAAGATTTTCCAGTATAATCTCGTTTCCCAGAATATCGGCGTATCCCATAAACAAACGCTCCAGGTCGGCCGCCACCACGTCCAGGCGTTTTTGACGCTGACGGCGTGCCTCCAGCTCTTCTTCACTCGGAGGCAGCCAGATATGGCGCTCCTCGGGATGCATGGATTGAAACTTCTGAGCCGGGGTCTGTTCGGGCGGCGTTTCAGACGTCTCAGGCGTTTGGGCGCACCCGAATGCAATCAGGATAAAAAAGGGGCAAATTTTTTTAAGAGTTTGGTTCATAAAAATCATATAATGAAAAAGTTGTCCCATCATAGATTAAAAACTTAAATAATTCAATTGCTTAGAAGATGAAAAGCTATTACGACATTCTGGGTGTCCCTAAAAGTGCCCCCGAAGACGAAATCAAGAAAGCCTTTAAGAAAAAGGCCATGCAATATCATCCCGACCGCAACGAAAACAATCCCAAGGCCGAGGAAAAATTCAAGGATGTCAACGAGGCCTACGCGGTGCTGAAAGATAAGGACAAGCGGAAACAGTACGACCAATTCGGGGCCGAAGGATTCAAAAAGCGTTATACCCAGGAAGATATTTTCCAGGGGTTCGACATCAACGAAATCCTCCGGGGATTCGGATTTGGTGGCGGGGGCCGCCCCCCCTCGGGCTTTGAAGAATTCTTCGGCAGTCGGACCCGAAGGGGTCCCCGCAAAGGTCAGGATATGATGAGCGACCTGACCGTTACGTTTGAAGAAGCGGCACGGGGAACCGAGAAACAATTTACGATCGATCGCGGCGGCAGGAACGAAGACACCACCGTCAAGGTGCCGCAGGGCATCAGTGAAGGCAAAAAACTGCGCCTGGCCGGTAAGGGCTTTCCCGGATCCAATGGCGGCCCGCCGGGCGACCTTTATTTCAAGGTGCATGTGCTTCCCCACCCGATCTTTAAAAGGGAGGGTAACGATATTGTGGTGGAACATACGGTAAATCTGACCGACGCCCTGCTTGGCACCCTTATCCAGGTGCCTACTCTGGAAGGGGAAAAGCAGGTTAAAGTTCCTACCGGTACCCAGCCACTCACCAAACTTCGTTTGCGCGGACTGGGCATTCATAGCCGGGGCGGTGACCGGGGAGATCAGTTTGTAAAAATCAACGTGACTATTCCCAAGTCTCTCACTCCGGAACAGGTTAAGTTAATTGAATCTCTTAAAGAACAGGGTCTATAAATAAAATTCTAAAAAGAAATTAGATTAATATTTATCCGCAGATTTATTAAATCCTCCACCGGTTGATTCGCATCTATAACCACAGTCCATCAAGCACTATCATCTTTAGGAAATTCTCATGGCCAAGGTAACTTTTCAACCCGACCACCTCACCCACGAATGTGAGGACGGCATGATGTTGATCGATATCTGCGAAGAAGTGGATACCGCCCTTTCATTTGGTTGTACTGAGGGCAGCTGTGGGGTGTGCGAATTGACGGTATTGAAAGGCCGGGAAAACCTCAACAAGTTTACTGAAGAAGAAAAAGAATACCTCTATGAAGAAGACCTCGAAAACGGCATGCGCCTCGGCTGTCAGCTCAAAATCCGCAAAGGCGAAGTGACGATCTCATGGAAGGGTAATAGGGCGAAATAGTCTGAGTTTCCTTTGACTACATAACTTTTTCACTTCCATTTCCAGTCTTTGTTGACCGAGCTTCCCGGATCCCATAGCACTTCTTCCTCTCCCATTGTGCAGGAGACCCAACGGCTGAAAATGAAAAAGCAATCGGACAGGCGGTTGATGAAGGCGATGGCCTGGGGTCCCACTTCATCGTCCCGGTTGAGGCCGACCATCACGCGCTCGGCTCGGCGGCACACCGTCCGGCATTGATGCAGAAACGCGTTGACAGGCGTGCCTCCCGGCAGGACGAAACTGTCCAGCGGTTCCAGTTCCTCATTCATCGCATCCAGAACTTCCTCCAGCCATTGCACCTGCTGTTCCGTCATCACAGCCACCTTGCCCTTTTTGGGAGGATTTTTCGGGTCGCAGGCCAGCTCGTGTCCGAGATCGAACAACCATTGCTGAATCGTTTGTAAAATTCCGTCAAACTTGTCCCGGCGATCGGAGGCGGGTTTCTGACTGTTGAAGGTGCGCACCAAACCGACCAGCGAGTCCAACTCGTCGACCGTCCCGATAGCTTCCATTCGGGGATGGTCCTTGGCAATCCGGATTCCCCCGACCAGCGAAGTCTCGCCTTTATCCCCTTTTTTCGTATAAACCTTGCCGATTCTAACAATGGGTTTCTTTTTTATGCGCTTCTCCATAAATTTCCTTGACTTGATCCTCGGTAGTAATTATATTCAATCTTAACATAGACCTCTTTAAGACAGTCCTGAGAGATTGTCAAGGGATCACGCAATGACCGCTATTTCTGTATTTAAAATAGAGTTTCCTCCGCAGGGATTGTGCCTGAGGGGGATTTTTTTTGCCCATAATCCGCTGGAACCTGCATGAGCACACTGCTAATGAATGGCGAGGAAATGAACCGGGCCATCACCCGTATCGCCCACGAAATCCTCGAAAAAAATAAGGGTACGCAGGACCTCGCTTTGGTCGGTATCCGGACGCGCGGAGTCGTTCTGGCGAACCGCCTGCGGGAGAAAATAAAGGAAATCGAAAAGACCACGGTCGACCTGGGCATTCTGGATATCACGCTGTACCGGGACGATCTTGCCACCAGCAAGGACAAGCCAGTACTGCGCGACACCGACATCCCGTTTGCCATCGACGGCAAAAAAGTGGTGCTGTGCGACGACGTGTTGTTTACCGGCCGGACCATCCGCGCGGCGATTGATGCGCTGGTCGATTTCGGGCGTCCGGCCCAGGTGCAACTGGCAGTACTGATTGACCGGGGCCATCGCGAACTACCCTTCCGACCCGATTATGTCGGTAAAAATATTCCGACCGCAAAAAGTATGCGGGTCAAAGTCCAAATGACCGAGGAAGACCAGGAAGATCAGGTCATCGTGATCGATAACAAAGGTCAAAACTGATGAATCTGGCCAACAAAGATATTTTAGGAACCGGGCCCCTCAGCCGGGAGGAGATTGAAGGCATCCTCGACACTGCGGTTTCCTTCAAGGAAATCTCCACCCGCCAGATTAAAAAGGTGCCGACCCTGCGCGGCCGGACCATCATCAATTTGTTTTTCGAGGCCAGCACGCGTACCCGCACCTCGTTTGAAATTGCCGGCAAGCGGCTGAGCGCGGATGTCATCAATATCTCCGCCTCCACCAGCTCTACGGTGAAAGGGGAAAGCCTGCTCGACATGGCCTACAATCTGGAAGCGATGAATCCCGACCTGCTGATCGTACGGCATTCGGTATCGGGTGCGCCACACATGATCGCCAAACATATCAAATGCCCAGTGATCAATGCCGGCGACGGTGCCCATGAGCATCCCACGCAGGCCCTGCTGGACCTGCTCACCATCCGCGAGCACAGCAAGCAGTTGACCGGGTTGAAGGTGGCTATTGTGGGAGACATCGCGCACAGCCGGGTGGCGCGGTCCACCATCCATGCCATGCAGAAATGTGGCATGGACGTCACCGTGGTGGGTCCCCCGACCATGATCCCGGTCGGTATGGAATGTCTTGGGGTGCGCGTCCTGCACGATCTCGAGGAAGCCGTTTCACAGGTGGATGTGGTCATGATGTTGAGGATTCAACTGGAGCGGCAGAATGAGGGTTTGTTTCCCAGTTTCCGGGAATACTCCAACCTGTTTTGCCTGACGGCCGATAAATTGAAACACAGCCGGAAGGACATCCTGATTATGCACCCCGGCCCCGTCAACCGGGGCATAGAAATCGCGTTGGACGTGATGGAAGGCCCGCATTCGGTCATCCTCGACCAGGTCAACAATGGTGTCGCACTACGGATGGCGCTCATGTATATTTTGCTGGGAGGCGGGAGTGAAACTGATCATTAAAAACGGCCGGGTGATCGATCCCGCCAACAACATTGACGGCAAACACGATATCGTGATCGATAAGGGTGTCATTCAATCGGTCACGCCTTCGGGTATAAGTT
>JAUVMD010000261.1 GCA_030600405.1 Nitrospirota bacterium | reverse complement strand
CCAGTTATCGACGTGCCCGCAAAGCCCAGGACGAGTGTATCTTTTCCCACGAAATAGTTCCCGTAACAATCATTTCGAAAAAGGATTCCTCTGTTGTGGACAGGGACGAACAACCTTATGCAGATGATCCTGATCAACTGGCGTTTTTCCCCCCGGTCTTCGATAAACAAGGGGGCACCATCACCAAAGGCAACGGTGCCAAGATCAGCGATGGCGCGGCGGTTCTGGTCATCGGAAAGGAATCATCTGAACACACCCCCTTGGCCCGAATAGTAGGTTACGCCACCCATGCCCAATCGTCGGCCACCTTCGCCCTGGCGCCAGTGGAGGCCATCCGCAAAGTGCTTCAATCCTGCAACCTCACAATAAAGGATATCGACCTGTTTGAAATCAATGAAGCCTTTGCCTCCATGTCACTCATCGTCAATCAAATGCTGGACCTGGACCCGGACCAAGTCAATGTTCATGGGGGATCCATCGCCCTGGGTCACCCGATTGGAGCTACAGGAGCCCGCATCCTGGTCACCCTGATCAACGCGTTGCAGACGAGAGGCATGAAGCGGGGTTTGGCCAGTCTATGCATCGGAGGTGGGGAAGCGACGGCGATGGTGATTGAATTGGTTTAATTGTTTGGGAGGTGACCCCAAGTGAGTGAAATCCTCTGGCAACCCGATCGCGAACGTATTCAACGTTCCAAAATGTTTCGTTTTCTTCAGAGCGTGAACGAAACATTTTCGCTCCAGTTGAACACCTATCTTGAACTCCATCGATGGTCGGTTCAGGAGTTGGAAGCCTTCTGGGAGTATTACCGGACCTATTCCGGCATCCAGTTCTCACGGCCTCCCGATAAAATTCTTTCAACGCGTTCCATGCCCGGTGCCCGCTGGTTTGAAGGTGCGGAACTCAATTATGCGCAAAATCTGCTGGCGGACTCTTCGGAAAAAACCGCCATTATCAGTAAAGTAGAAGGTCGGCTTCTGACCACTCTGTCCTACTCCGACTTGGCGCAACAGGTGAGACGATTTGGCGCCGCTCTCTTGGAATTGGGTGTTCAGCCGGGAGACCGGGTGGCAGGATTTATGCCGAACATTCCGGAGACAGTGATCGCCATGCTCGGCACGACGGCCATCGGCGCTGTGTGGACATCCTGCTCCCCCGATTTCGGCTCACAGGGCCTGAAAGACCGGTTCGGTCAGGTGGAACCTTCCGTGCTGGTGTGCTCGGACGGTTACTTTTATAATGGTAAATCCTTTCCCGTCCTGGATACCGTCAATGCTCTGGTGCATGAGGCCAAACATTTGAAACGGGTTGTGGTGGTGCCTTTCATGGATCCCGCAATGGATCCTGCCCAGGTTGAATTTCCCGAAACCTCGCTTTGGGATGATTTTTTGAAATTGGATGCTTCCCAATTCAGCTATCAACCGTTCGCCTTTAACCATCCATTGTTCGTCATGTATTCCTCGGGAACCACGGGACTGCCCAAATGCATCGTTCACGGTGCCGGGGGCACGCTCCTGCAACATCACAAGGAACATGCCCTGCATACCGATATCGGTCCGGAAGACGTGGTGTTCTATTACACCACCTGCGGTTGGATGATGTGGAACTGGCTGGTTTCTGTGTTGGCGCAAAAGGCCGCCATTGTGCTTTACGAGGGATCGCCGGGCTTCCCCGATCTGCATGCTCTATGGGACCTGATCGATGAAGCCAATATCACCGTATTCGGTACCAGCCCCAAATTTTTGTCGCAAAATATAAAAACCGGAATCGATCCTTCAAAGCGTTTGGGTTTATCCACGCTTCGAACTATTTTGTCCACGGGAGCGCCTTTGGACGAAGAATGTTTTCGCTGGGTGTATCACCATGTCAAATCCGATCTGCAAATGTCCTCCATCAGCGGCGGCACCGATATCATTTCCTGTTTCATGCTGGGCAACCCGATACTTCCGGTGCGTTGCGAAGAAATTCAATGCCTAGGATTGGGAATGGATGTGGTCTCCCTGAATGGCAAAGGACAACCTGTCCTCAACCAAAAAGGGGAACTGGCCTGCCGGTCTCCCGAGCCCTCCATGCCGGTTTCATTCTGGAACGATCCCGACGGCTCCAAATATTCCGAAGCTTATTTCGACAAGATACCTGGAATCTGGTTGCATGGGGATTACATTGAAGTGCGCGACTCAGGCGGGGTCATCGTTTATGGCCGAAGCGACGCCACCCTGAACCCGGGAGGAGTCCGGATAGGCACCGCGGAGATTTACCGCATCGTCGAACGCCTGGAAGAAGTCATGGACAGCCTGGTCATCGGTGTTGATGAGGACAATGACCTTCGAGTCCTTCTATTCCTGGTCTTAAAAAATGGGCAGGATCTGGATGCGGATCTCAAATTGAAAATTCAACAAACTTTGCGTTGCGAAGCCACCCCGCGGCACGTTCCTCACGAGATGTATTCGGTTGGGGCGGTTCCCAAGACTCTGAACGGAAAGAAAATGGAATTGGCGGTGCGGGAAATTTTTCAGGGAAGTCAAACGGGTAACCGGTCTTCTATGAGCAACCCCGAATGTCTGAAGGATTACGAAGTTATATTGAGCAACCGTTCGGTGAAAAATCACTCATGAGCGGACCATAGGTCCGCCAATTAGCGTGGAGGCGCGTTCCAACAACCGGACCTTTATCTTTGCCGGGACATGGCGGGCCGTTTTTCCAGTTCACGCCGGGACTGGTCCAAACCCAGCCAGAACGTATGGATGGCCTCGAGAGCCTGTTTTCCGGCACGAATAAATTTGTCTCCATCAAAGTCCGGCTTCAGAAAAGATTCCTTGAGTTCCTCCAACACATTGTCCCCATGACATTTTTCACTGTTGAAATGAAACAGAAAAAAATCCAGAGGGATGGGTGCTTCTCCGTTATGCTGGTTGCTCCGGTTGTATGTTTCAATCCCGGTGATCAGTTCTTTCCAGAAATTGCTGGACTCGGCTTTCTCGCCTTGGCCAAGACCCCAGGCGGCCCATGTCTCGATGGCGTAACTGGCGCCCCGGCCGACTTCCCCATCCTTACTGCCATAAGTCTCTTCCAATCCGTGAATAAATGCACGGGTGGCGGGCGCAGCGGATTCCCAGGTTCCCAACTCTACGGAAACCAGGCCAGTTGATTTCGCGGTATCCCGAAGCCAATTGATATGAGCCCAGGAGGTTTTAAAGGGCTGGTCCTCGGCCGAACCGTCAGGATGGATTTTAACACCCAGTTCGTTGGCAAGGATATATCGGGCATGGGTTTCGGCTTGCAGGTCTGTCGCGTTCAGGAGCCGCATCATCTG
>JAUVMD010000348.1 GCA_030600405.1 Nitrospirota bacterium | reverse complement strand
CCACCGGTGATGGCATTCAAAGAGAAATCAGGGGCGGAATCTCCCGCCTTCGGGCTGGCCGCCCAGGCGGCTGGGTGAGCCAAAAAAATGGTGATCAGGAGTATGGGGATAAATTTTCTCATTCAAGGCCTCTTTTGGGGAATAAAACCTCAATCTTCGAGGTCTAAAAGGTGGTATATCTCGCTTATTTTAAAATAGGCGGATGGGTTTGGAAAGCTAAATATGCCAATCGGTTGATTAACCTTTTTTCATATCCCATTAATCGGAAATTCACCCGGGGGGACTACTATAAAGTTATTAAAACCTATTTGATGAGGTTAGAGATTACGAATTGAGCATTGCATTTTAACAGTTTAAGTCTCACTTGAACTTGGAACCGGTTTGATATATGATTCCGCTGAAATCTCTAAACCTTTTAATTATTAAGATGTTTAAATCAATTTTTGCTATATTTTTGCTTCTGATTCTGGCCTCTCCGGTACATGCAGGAACCATCAAGGGAGAGGTCAAATACTCGGGAAAAGTTCCGGCCCCGGTCACGCACAAAACGGGAAAATTTAAAAAAGTGTGCGGACCTGAAATTCTGGATGAGTCGTTAATCCTTGAAAATCAAAAAGTTAAGAATGTGGTGATTTGGCTGGAAGGGAAACAAGCTAAAAAATTAAAAAGTAAGCCCGGAACCTATACGATCGACCAGAAAAAGTGTGCTTATTCTCCCCATGTTCTGGCCATGCCCCAGGGCTCTGAATTGAGAATTTTGACCAGTGATCCGATCAACCACAATATTCATACCTATTCATTTGATAACGATCCGATTAATATCATGTTTTTACCGAATCAGGATTATACTCAGGAAATGGAAGAGCCGGAGGTTGTCAAAGTTTCCTGCGATCTTCATGGCTGGATGGAGGCTTATATTGTAGTTACGCCCCATTCTTATTTTGACATGACCCCAAGCAACGGCGCCTTCGAAATCAAAAACGTGCCCCCGGGGAAATATACGCTCAAAGTATGGCACGAGTCGCTGGGGGAAGAGTCGCAGAAAATAGAAGTCGGAAAAAACGTGACGCAGGTAAATTTTAATTTCACGGAACTGGCGACCCAAGTTTCGCAAAAGTAGATTATAACACCACTCTTAAAGGTGACGGAGTTCATAGATTAGGGAGTAAATAACATGAAAAAGCCCAAACTGTTTATCCAATTAGCCCTGACTTTCTTTGCATGTATCCTGAGCGCACAGGCTTGGGCCTATCAGGAGATTGAAGTTAAAAATGGAGGAACCATACAGGGAAAAGCCACTTTGAAGGGAGGAATCCCCCAACCCCGGTTTTTTCATCTCGTTTTGTTTCCCAACCTCGACATGTGCGCCGAAGTGGATACGGACGACGAAATGAATCGCGTTCTCCTTGATTTCATCACGGATGAGCAACGGGGCATGAAAGACGTCGTGATTACTCTGCAGCACGTGGATGCCGGCAAGCCCTTCCCCAATAAGCCGATCAATATTATCTCTGAAAATTGCAAATTTCTTCCGGAAGTCAACGTGATTCCGCAGGGAGGAACGTTCTTTGTAGACAACCAGGATGCGGTCATGCACAACAGCCAGGTTTACCAAAGTGAGCGAGGCAAAATCATCCTGAACATCCCCATCCCCGCCGAAGAGATTTCCGAAGGTAAAGTGACGTTCCAAAAACACTATAAAGTTTTCCAGATGATCTGCGGAATGCACGAGTTTATGCAAACCTGGGGCTACCGGGTCCAAAATCCTTATTACTATCAAACCAAGGTTGATGGTAACTATAAAATCGATAACATCCCTCCCGGAGAATATAAAGTCAATGCCTGGCATTTTCTGATGAAATACCGATCCAAAAAAATCAAAATTTCTGAGGGCGAAACGATTAATCTGGACTTTGAGTTCGATGGAGATGAAGTCATCCGCCCCTTTTATGAAACCATCAAATCCGGACGGATCAAAAAGGATGCCCGAATTCCGGGAAGTATCCATTAACCACAATTTGTCCTCGTGCGGATCATAGAAAAACTCAACACAGGAAAACTTATCCGAAAAACGATTCAGGCCGGCCTCATCGCAGGCTTGGTTTGGGGCGCGCTTCCTCTATCCTCTCCACTTGCATTTAACCCACCCCAGGCATCCGACCTGCCGGAGGCCATCAGCGTTAAAGACCAGAAAACTCAGCTTAATAACCTCACCAATCCCCTCCGCCAAGACTCAGAAGACTTAAAGAAACACATCAAGAGTGGTGGCGAAAATTACTTTAAACACTGCTTTTTATGCCATGGGGATTTGATGGATGGACGTGGTCTGTTTGGGGATCGGTTTTCTCCACCTCCAGCCGACTTTAACAAATCTATTGCTCAAGGAAAATCTGAGCGCTATTTTTTCTGGAGAATCATGAAGGGGGTCAAAGGTTTGCCCAAGGAGTTTCATCCCTGGGAATCTGCCATGCCCGCATGGGAGGAAACCCTTTCTGCGGACGAGGTATGGCAAGTCATCCTACTTATCTTCGAAAATGT
>JAUVMD010000346.1 GCA_030600405.1 Nitrospirota bacterium | reverse complement strand
CGGACGGCGTGGCGCTGTGTTGCGGCATCGAGGCGACGGGAAATCCTGCCCTGGGGCAGGATGTGGGTGATTTGGCGGGTATCGGCAAAAAGAATATTGCCCTGCACGACGACCTCGCGGAAATGATGCGCACTTGCGACGTGGTCATCGATTTTTCCACGCCCGAGTCCAGTATGCGGACCCTGAAGGAAGCCGTGGCGCAGAAAAAATCCGTGGTCTTCGGCACCACCGGGTTTTCCGAAGCGGAGAAGGATCAGATCAAGAAAGCGGCCAAAAGCATTCGTTGCGTGTTCGCGCCCAACATGAGTATTGGGGTCAACGTGTTGTTCAAGGTGGTGGGGGACGTCGCGAAAATATTGGGTGACGCGTATGATGTCGAGATCGTGGAAACGCATCACAAGTTCAAAAAGGACGCGCCCAGCGGCACTGCGGTACGTCTTTCGGAACTGGTGGCGGAAGCGCTAGAGCTCGATTTGAACGAAGTCGGCGTTTACGGCCGTAAAGGGTTGAGCGAGGGGCGCGGTCCGAAAGAGATCGGCGTGCATACCCTGCGGGCCGGGGATATCGTCGGCGAACACCGAGTACTATTCGGCGGCATGGGCGAGACGCTGGAAATTTTTCATCGGGCGCAGAGCCGGGAAACCTTTGCCCGCGGTTCCATTCGGGCGGCGCAATGGGTGGTCGATCAGCCGCCGGGGTTGTATGATATGCAGGACGTACTGGGTTTGAAGGATAAATAAAATGTTCGGGTTGCGATCCAAATTGAATCGCCGTGTATTTCTGAAGGTGTTTTCACTTTCCGCGCTTGCTTCGCTGTGGCCGAAAAACAGCGCGGGGACGGTTGATTTTCAAACCAATAAAAACATTCCTCCAAACTATATCCAGAACCGGGACGTGCCCGGTTTCTTTATCCGGAGTGCCAATCCATTTCTGGGTGTGAATGCGCAGGAGTGGGGTCTGGCGGTGGGGGGCATGGTGAAGACCCCGGTGGCTTACGCTTACGAGGATTTGTTCGGGTTCCCCATAGTGTCGCAGGTGTCGCGGCTCAAGTGCGTCGAATGCTGGTCGGCCAAGGCCACATGGGAAGGCTTCCGATTTCAGGAGCTGGTTGACCGGGTGCAACCCGATCCCAAAGCGAAATACATAACGTTCCAATCCGCTGATTCCTATTACGAAAGTTATATGCTGGAAGAATTATTGCGGCCGCGGGTGCTGATGGTCCTGCGCATGAACGATCAGCCATTGACCAGGGATCATGGCTTCCCCCTTCGCCTGATAGCGCCGTTCAAGTACGGTTACAAGAACATCAAGTACATCACCAAAATCGAGTTTACCGATTCCCGCAAACGCAATTATTGGGCGGATTACGGTCCTTACTCAGTGGACGGGACAATCCAGCCGGGCATCGACCATCCCCTCGACTATCAGAAGAAACCCTTGTCCATCAATGGCGGGGAAGTGTTTCACTTTTTTGACCAGCGGCCTTCTCCATCCAAAACGCGTCAATGAAATGGCGACTATTTTTATTATTGTTGTTCTTAATTTTTTGGCTTTCTACCTGTTCGGAGAATAGCGTTGAGCAGATTCCGGTTCAGGTTCCTGCCCACGTTAAAGTTCCGAAAGAGATGGTGTATATTCCGGAGGGCGAATTCACTTATGGCCATGCCGAGGATCCCAAAACTGCCCTTGGCCGGAAAGTTTTTTTAAAAGCATATTTGATTGACCGGTACGAAATACAACGCGGCGAATACAAAAAATTCAAGCCGGATTTTGAGGTTACTCCAGGGAAGGAAAAATTCCCGGTCACGTGGGTACCTTTTGCAGAAGCGAAGTCGTATTGTGAATGGGCCGGCAAGCGTCTGCCGACGGAACGGGAATGGGAAAAAGCGGCGCGTGGACCGGCGGGAGGCAAGTGGCCGTGGGGAAAATATCAGCCGCATCCCAATAACGGATTTTCGGGTTTTCTTCCGGAGCCAGTGGGCCAGCGGCAGGAATGGATCAGTCCGTATGGGGTCTATGGCATGGGCCACAACGTGTGGGAATGGATGGCGGATGACTGGGGTTATAACGGTATGCCCGGCACCGAAAAGGGATTATATAAAGTGATCCGTGGCGGGCTGTACCAGTCCCATTTGAAGATCGATTTTTCCCACACCTGGGCACGCAACTACATGGAACCGACAGCGCGTTACAATTTTATTGGCTTTCGATGCGTCCAAGGCGTTGAAAGTGACTCGGATTAGTTATTGAATCAAATAGCGGCTGGAATTGTACCAACTCCTGGATCGGGTGCTATCCCTCCGAATTGATCGGATCGAGAATGCTCATAATTTTTTTCAAATCGTACAAGGGATGAGTCCTGGGTCCGGGTGCTTTTGGGGCCACTGGACGATTTTATAAAAAATAGACTCAGTGGTTTAGAGTGTCTTCCAAATAAAAAGGGCTCCACTTTTATAGTGGAGCCCTCCCGAATAATCAGGCAGCTTCCTCGAAAAAGGGTTAGCCCCTATCTCCGGAAGCTCCCATTGTATTTGTGTTAGACAATGGATCACCTCCTTT
>JAUVMD010000036.1 GCA_030600405.1 Nitrospirota bacterium | reverse complement strand
TTCCCCTTTTTGTGGGCGCCAGACGATTCCACATTCAATTGGGTAATCTGAATGGCACCAACCGAAATGGCGACCATGGTGACCAGCAAAACCAGCACGATCAGGAGGATGCTCCCTTGTTCTCCGTTTTCCCGGCGGAATACATCATTCATATGCGAAAACCTTCCTTTAACATTCACTGGAATTGTCTCCTCTGTAAAACAGTACTGAGTACCATATTTTTTGTGGCACCGGTTGGATTTGTATAAGACACATCTATCTGGGCCTCGACCATACGAATATTCAATGGGGTGATAAAATTCTGATTGGCCGGCGCGGTATTCGGATAAACCGTAACCGTCGTCGTTCTGGAAAAATTACCCACGGTCTCTGTCAGGGTACGTGTAACGTTATCGGGAGTGCTGTAGCCAACCAGAAAACCGTTTGTGTCATCCACAAAGTAAGCGAATCCAAAAGCTCCGCCTAAAGGCTCATTGGTGGCGACACTCTTGATCCGTTCCATTTGATCCGATGCGATCATTGTGGCTTCCGTCATGTTATCCGCACCTCTTTGATTGAGGCTCACCGATCCCGACGTCGAGAGCAAGCCCAAAATACCGACGGATAGAATCGTGATGGCAACCAATACTTCAATGAACGTAAACCCTGAATGGGATTGCATTTGAGTTTTTAATCGTTTCCCGATTTTCATAATAAATTCACCTTTTTTTTTATTCCCAAGGGATCGGGGATAACCCGTATTTGTATTCCCATAGCTCTGCGGCTCCGGTCGCCTGAATAATGCTGATTCCCCGTAATCGGTCATTGCCCACTGAGAGATCATTCGCGTGTATTAGAAAAAGCACTCCGCTCAAACTAGCCTGTCCCCGGGGATTAAAAGTTACGATGTCGCTGGGTCCCATCTTGACCGTTTCGGTGACGGTGTTATTGTCCATGTCGGTTATGGATGGACCGTTAAATCCGAATCGAACATCATTTTCCAAAGCAAAACTTTTCAGGGGTTCCCCAGTGTCGGCAATCCCATCGCTGTTGGTGTCGTCCAAAATGGAAAAAGTGTGGGATGCCGGCAAAAAGGTTATTACAACATCGTTGTTATTTTTAATGGCGGTCATGCGTGCTGAAAGCAGAGTCATATGCACACGCTGCGATTCCGAACGAATTTGGTAGTTGATTTTCCAAGCTGTAAAATTAGGTACAGCCGTGGAGATTATTATGGCAAGGACCGCCATGGTGGTTATCAATTCCACTATTGTCAGCCCTTGTTCATTGTTCTTTGCGATTTCCAATTTCATGGGCAATATATGTTTATTTCCGGTTTAAATAATGGGTTATTCGGGGGCTTGAAATCAGTGGCTCTCATAAAATCAGTATCTTAACTTAAAGAGTCTAAAGCTGATTTCCTGCAAGGCGCATCATTTTTCGCCGTTAACTAGGGTAGTAGAAGCAAAAATCAGGCCAATATTTAGGTTTAATGTACTAGGAAATAGATTTCAATATAACCCATTGAAATTTTATCAGATAGGGGTGAACCAAAACCGATGAATCAAAAAAACTGCTTCTAAATAACCCGTTCGAGTGACAAAATTAAGAAAAAAAGATACGTAAATTGTCAATTATTGTTCATTAATTAAGGCTGGCGTCAGGGTAGAGATTTCCGGATAAACCACTGACGGAATGGGATTACACGCCGATTCCGGATATCGGCTTGGCAGTGAAGGCCACGGTCTCGCATAGCGGGTTGTTTCGGGATGCTCTACCTCGAAGATAAGGAATTTAGGTGGTTCATCCTTTGAGAGAGCCTGTTCTCAGTTTGTTGGACTGCCACTCTAATTTCATAGGGCTTTACAGACACCGGACCACTCTGACTAAAAAGTTTTATAATTATCGCATTGCTCTGACTGCCCTGGCCTTCCTTTCTCTAATCAGGCGAATCTGTTCAAATCCACTATTTATTAAAACTATCAGTTCTTCAGTATTGACCGGCTTCCGAAGGTAATCATAAGCTCCATATTTAAAGGCTTGGATGGCAGTCTCCATGGTCCCGAATCCCGTGATCATGACACACAGAATATCGGGCTGTATTTTTTTTAACTTGGGAAGCAAGTCAATCCCATTGTCCTGACCCAGCCGGATATCAATCAACGCCAAATCCACAGTATTCTTCCCAATAGCCTCCAATGCTTCTTTCTCACTGTAGGCCAGTGACGTTGTGTAATTCTCACCCTCAAGAATCAGCTTCAAACTAGCCGCAAAATCCGGATCATCGTCAATGACCAGAATTCTATAATCCAACTGAGTATTATTTGAAATCTTTTTTTCATCCAACATGTCATTTACTTCCTTTTTTAGCAGGCAGCCATAAAGTAACCTTCGTCCCTATGCCGACCTGACTGTCGATGTCAATCCCACCTAATTTTGACCCCATACCAGGGTGACCGAGTGGCGAACAAACCTGCTCCGGCCCGCAGGCGGCCTTGCAGGAGGGACCGCGCCTCGTATTTGGAAGGGAAGTTTGTTTGTAAGCCTTAGTCTATAACTCGTTCCACGAGATCACTTCAATGGTGACTGAGCCACTAGGTATGGTCAAACCGCAACCATAATTGAGAATAACGCTACCCGTGACTGTGTTTGAAGCTACCAAAGGTTCTACTGAAGTAGCGTCATAAGCCAATACGGCTCCATTAATAGTGGGATTCCCGCTCAGTCCAGTCTGATCGGCAGCATAGATCAGACCGTCGATGGTCTGAGTGGCGTTGCCGTTGTACTTAACATCGGTTCCCGCAACAAAAAATAAATTTTGAATATCTACCGGATCGGCAGGATTCTTTTTGTTTGCGATAGTGAGAGACCCGGATACGTCAATGTAACCCGTGGCGACAATGGTTATATTCCACGGACTACCTGGGCTACCCGCATTACCTCTTACCACGGCGTCCCCTTCAATATAAAGCGAAGCGTCAAAAGCAATGGGCCCACCCTTTTCCCATATGGGGCTTGTATAAGTCCAACCGTTCCAGGGTGAACTGCTGACAAAGGTGCCACTGGCGTCATAGATATTGCCATCTGAGGCGAGTGTGTAGTCCGCGTAGAATTCAAAATCAATGGGGTCAAGAAGAGGGATTGGAATCGCACTTTGGCCCCCTGCACCCGTTCCGCCAACGGATCCTCCGGGCACGTAGGTTCCGGTAGCGGTGGCATTTTGTGCAATGTTCGGAGTCCCTGACAGAGTTAAATCACTATTGGAATGAACGCTTCCACAAACTCCGGATACAATGGGGTTCCCGGGTACTTCAAGATTTCCGTTAGTAGTGACCGCGCTGACTGGAATGCCGGGAGGATTGTAAACCTCGGCCTCAACCGTGGTGGTGATGCCATCAACGATTCCTACCGAATGTAAAATAATTATGTTATCGATATCAAAATCTGCATTGCCATCATCGTTGTCATAGGCCCGGATATAATAGGTGTTACCGTTCAAGGCCACCTCATCATAGAGATTGCCATCAGGCCGGGTGACCTGTGTTCCAATACCGAATGTACCGTTGTCGTCATCATCGGCGGCAATACCGGATATTGCAGTTACAAAGTCGTCCGGACCCGCCAGAGCCGCTCTCAGGGAACTCGCCTCGGTTAAGGCCTTGGCATGCTCCAATCCCGCCTCCGCGATAAAAAACGCTTCCCGGCTTTCTTTGAAGTTCTGGGACCGGTTGAATTCTCCCGAAGTCAACTGCATGGCAACAGGGATCATGCTGAGAATAGCCACCATGAGGAGCAGGGCCATAATGAGCGCCGCACCGGATTCATTCCGGAGAAGGGGCGGCAGAAAAACCCTCCTAAGAGGGAGACAGGTGGTTTTGTTTTGGGTAATCATTATCTTATATTCCTTAACTTGTTATTGGGTTCGAGCTTTAATTTCGGTTATTGGATATAATGCAATACCTGCACCAAAAATGAATAATTATTAGAAATAAAGTGAAAGTAGATGTATTGCAATTATAAACAAATAGTTCGGAAAAGTTAACCTTTAAGGTTGAGAAGGCCTTTTAAACCAATACCCCAAATGAGTTATAAAATATATTTAATCATTAACAATAAATGTAACAACCTAATCTGTGGCTTGAATGGCAGGCGGGAGGCGGATCTTTTCATTTTATAAAGCTTTGAAAATAAATATGATACTTACAGCTCCAAGGTGAGGGGGCTGGGCCTGGGGCATTGGGAGGAGTTTGGCAAAGTGTATGAAAATTCATAAAAAGGGGAGTTGAACCGGTATATATTTCCTAGGGGGGTTGGGGGGAAGCCTTTTCCAGTCCGCACAGAGTACAGTTTTTAATACCACTATCAGGGTATATAAATTTTTAATCCTTTAAACCCTTAGGCCGTGCCCTGCATTGGGACCGGAAGTTTGTTTGGAAGCCCAAGTTTATAACTCGTTCCACGAGGCCCCTTCGAGGCCGTCTGAAGGATTCGGTACAGTCAAACCACAACCATAAATAGTGATATTGGGGTTACCAGAGATTTGGTTTTGACTGACCAAACCGTTTATCGAAGCGGCATCATAAGCTCCAACTGCTCACTCAGGATCAGGATTTCTGCTCAACTGTATTATGTTGTTTGATAGGGATTATATCTTAAAAGAATTCAGGCCCAGGGTTCTTCAAATGTTTATTCATGTTCCCATATTCCTCAAATACACGTTAGTCCGTAAAGAGGCGGTCATGCTACTTTCGAGGTCGTCCACCAGGGTAATGGAAATTCGAATTTTGCGCACGTCCCCCCGGTCGGCGGCGTTCAGGGGCAGAACGGACAGTGGGTTGCCATTGGCATCGAAATAGCTGAAAGTTAAGTCGGAAACATTATTTGCCACTGTGGTTGTCGTGTCGTCCCCGCCGCCGTCGTCGGTGCTGTTATCGTCCGTAATGGTGACAATTTGGTTCCCCCCGTCAAAGTTGTAAGTGATTATATGGTATCGGTTGATCACCACGGGGACACCGGCTGTTACGGGCCGGATATCGAAGCCGTTTGGGTTGCCACCGGCCCAGTCTAACGTCGTATTGGGGTTTACACCTATGAGCGGGTAAAAATTCCACTGAGTCGGGTCATTTGTATCGAAAAAGACCACATTTTGATTGAGACCTGCAGTAAAGCCGGTGGTATCCCCCACAAATATAAATTCGTCGGTGGATGCAATGCTGTCTGCATTGGCAAGAGTCGAAATATCATCTACATTGGCTCTGTAAGTGAGGGTGGTCGCGCCGGCGACTGTTATTCCGCGTGCGGGACGGCCGATGGAAGAATTGCCGGGAGGAAATCCATATCCTGCCAGGCGGATATTGGGTACCAGTTCGTCCATGGCTAACCGGGCGAAGTCTCTCAATTGCACGTTTGAATTCTCATCCTGCAATACACTACTTTGTTTGGTAAAGACATAAATAATGCTTGCCAAAAGAAAAATGCTGATGGCCATGGCGACCAGCATTTCCAACAGAGTAAAACCTTTTTCGTTTTTCATTTGCAAGTCCGTCATTTTCAATTCTGAAAGATCAATTATTGATCAAGGTGACTATCGTGACCTGGGAATTGCCTGTGCCGTCCCAATCCACCAAAACGGAAACTTGATCCGCTAGACCTGAGAAATCCTCCGTAATGGTCCACGTCCGGGTAAAGGTACCGGCTGCAGTGGAAACGGTATCGGTACCGTTGTCGGCGTTGGTTATGTCAACGGTCAGCGCGTCACCCCGCAAGTTCTCGATTTTTTCCTCGGCAATGGTAGTAGCCATGGTTTTGCGTTCATTGTCGGAGTTTTTGCTCATCAGGTTTCCCAAAAAGGTAGCCATGGCCAGCAGACCAAAAAGGATAATGATCGCAGCAATGATCACTTCGATCACCGTAAACCCGGACGAATTGTCTATTCTCTTCTTCATATTTCTTTATCTATTGGTTAATTGTGAGTTTATTAACCAGCTGTTTTCAAAATGCCAGTACCTTAACTATTAATAGTGTAAAGGCGATTTCCTTACGAGTTCAACATTTTTCGTTTCTCAATCGGATTATTTAAAGCAAAAATCAGGCCAACATTTAAATTTCTGTGCTCAGGAAGAGGGTTTCACTGTAACTCGAAGGTAAACCCATTGAAATTTTTTCAGGTAGGGCGAACCAATACCGATCCATTAAAAGGCTATTTTCTTTAACACCTGGTTAGAAAGAGAAAAACAAGAAAGATGTTACATAATTTGTCAGTGATATCGTCGATTTAATGAAATCAGTCCCCCAGATTAAAGCCAGAATTCCGAGTATCGAGTTTTATTTTTATGATATCAAGTCCCTATGTGAGGGGTGAGGGCGGCGATGAGTCGGGGGTTTTTTCGAATTTATATCTATTTTGTATAACTCTTCAGGGGAGGGATGTGCTTATTTCCAGGGCGGAGAATCACTGGGGGAAATTTTCAAAACCGATATTTTTCCGTTGGTGCCAATGATTTTCAAAGCCCGGATATCTGCATCACTGTTTCCTAAATCCCTTTTGGCAATAAAATAAACAGCGCCGCTACTACTGGTTTTGCCATTGGGCTTAAGGTAAATTTTATTTCCCCCCTCCACAAATTCAACAGGATGGGAGACAGTTCCTGTTCCCCAGACGTTCTGGATGGGTGGCTCCAGATTGATTCCAAACTGGATTTCGGGATTCAGGTCAACTTTACGGGTGGGTTCACCGGTGTCCAAGGTTCCGTTTCCATTGATGTCTTCGAAGATCATGTAGCCGGAGGTTCCTAGGATCTCAACCCAAACCCGGTGTTTGTTTTTAACCGCCGTAATTTTTGCCGTTTCAAGATTGTAATACAGCTCGGAGGCCTCATTGCCGATGACCGACCCTTCGATCCAACTCATGAGACGGGGAAAAGCGAAAACGATCAGGATAATGGGAATGGCGAGGCCGAGGACGACTTCAGCGATGGGGAGTGGTTTTTTTTTAGCCATATCTGGATGTGGGTTTGGAATTCAGGGACAACACTCAATTTATTGTAACAAATGAATTTTTATTTAGAAATAAAATGTAGGGAATGTGTGGCGCCTTCGACTCAACACTATATGAATTATTCTGGAGGTATGGACGATGAGCACCTTGGAAAGCATTGAAGCCATCATTGATAAAATCCCCTGCCCAATATGCCTGAACTCCCGCATCGAGGCCAACCTCAGTTGTGATCTGCCGAATGCTCCCTGCGACGTTCATGCGCTCTGCGGCCACTGCGGCCATCGTTTTGTCGTCACCAACGATACCCGGACGATGGAGGAGTTGTGGCCGAAGATTCAACAGGAGGTCAAAAAGAGGAAGTGCCCGGAATGCGACGACGACCAGTTCAGCATGGAGTTTTTGTGCGACTTGAAATCGGAGGATTGCTATTTTCTGGTGCGTTGCTCGAAGAATGGCCACTACAGCCGGGTGAGCCGCGATGCCATCCAGTACCTGTTCGGCTGAGGCGGGCGGTTACTGGATCTGGGGGTTGATGGGAATGAGCTGGGCGTTCATCTCCTTTTTGGAGGTCAGGCGCTTGAGGGCCGCGTACAGTGGGTCCAGCCCCTTGCAGACGGTGCCCTCGATGTGCAGGTAATAGGTTTTGTTTTGTGACCCCTTTTCCTGGTCGGTATTCGAATCGAGGTGGAGGATGTTCAGTCCGGCGTCAGCGAGCGCGGTGGTCACCTCTTCCACTATCCCCAGCCGGTCGCTGGCATACACGCTGATCCTTACGTCCGGTTCGACATGGTGTTCCATACCGCCGGACAGTTCATCGATATGCGGAGTGAGGGACAGGGTCTGGCTGATCGGCTGGACGATTTCTTTTAACCGTTCGATAGTTCCGTCCCATTGCACCATTACCATGATGGAGAAATTGGCGCCCAAGCGCGCCATCGAAGAATCCCCCAGGTTGCACCCGGCCTTGCACAAGGCCGCACTGACCTGGGCGACCAGTCCCGGCCGGTCCTTCCCCACCAATGAGAGCATGTACCAATGTTCCATAGTTCCAGTGTCTTCTATTTGTGAATCAGGTTTGCGGAGCACATTGTGGCAAAAAATAGTGGGCGTGTAAAGCGCGGCCAGAGTGACAAGGTTTTAAAATTGCCAGGGGAGGTGCTTTGCATTTCTATTTTTTGCTTTGGTCTGCAAGGTATGGTTTTTCAATTCAGTAGATGGTTTCCGGCTTCGAAAGGTGGTTTATTCGAGAGGCGGCGACGAAAACTGCCCTATACTTATCAGCATGATTAAAGCTTGGATTTATAAAATCAGCTCGTTAAGTCTGTGGACATGGATAGGCAATTTCTGGCTGAGGGTGCGTTACAGCTGGTCCAATATCAGGATCAGGATGTCCACATTCTGGTCTTTGACCGACCGGAGCCTGTGGTATGTTTTCGGCGCATTGGGCTTGGTATTTGCCACGCTGGGTCTGCTGATGTACAACACCGTCGAGGGTACGGCGGTCAACCGCGACCTCACCTGTCTGGCGCGCAATGTGTATTATGAAGCTCGCGGCGAGTCCGAGAAAGGGAAATTGGCGGTGGCCAAGGTGACCCTCAACCGGGTGAGCTCCAGCCGTTTCCCCAACACCATTTGTGATGCGGTGTATGAACAGCGGTGGGATAAACGCCGCCGCCGTTATGTCGGCGCTTTCGCTTGGACCGAGTTTGATACTCTGCCACCCCCGAAAAGCAAGCAATGGCAGATCGCCTGGAAAGCGGCGGAAACTGTTTACGAAAACCCGGAATCGGTCCAATTAAAGGGAGCTTTGTTTTACCACGCCACGCGCATCAAACCGAGATGGGCCAAACAAAAAAAACGTATCAAAAAAATCGGGCGTCATATCATTTACAGGTAACGCTTTTCCCGAGTCCTGCTAAGGACGCTTCTTGATCACCCCATCACT
>JAUVMD010000314.1 GCA_030600405.1 Nitrospirota bacterium | reverse complement strand
GTATTGTTGTTTCAAATAACGCGCGGTGTCTTCCACCGAGCTGGACGAGGTGCCGACGATGCCGCAGACCTCCGCCCCGTGTTCGTGAAAGTATTGGGCTAAGAATTCGCCCAGTCCCTGTTTACGCCGTCTGGCTCCGAGTATCAGCACCCGATGAACGCTCACCGGCACCTCCTTGATCCAAGATCTGTTGAACGGCGTGGAACACTTTGTCCGGTGTCATGTCGATCATGCAGGGATGATCGATGGGACACACTTTCTTGTGGCACGGCACGCAGGGCAAATCCTCGCGCAGAATGGTTGTCTTATCCAAATGACAGTTGGTGTGGCGCGGATCGGTCGGCCCCATCAGCACCACCACCGGTTTGCCGAACGCGACCGCGTAATGGCGCGGTCCGGTGTCGTTCGTCACCAGCAGGTCCATGCGCCGCGCCAAGGCCTTCAACACGCCGAGGTCGACTTTGTCTGGACCGGTGTTGATGATTTCCGCCTGCGAAGTTTGAACGATTTCATCAGCGATGCCGTCTTCGCCCGGACCCACCAGCAACAGCAGTTTGCTTTTAAATTGGTTCTGAATCTGCTCCGCCAATTCAGCAAAGTATTTCGGCGGCCAGCATTTGGACGACCCGAACTGTGCGCCGGGATTGAGCGCAACGACGTGGTGCTGAACCGCAATCCCGTAATTTTTTAACAGCTCATCTCCCCGCGCCGATTCTTCATCGGTCAGGTACAGATGGGGAGTGGCCGCGCCTTCGATCTTCAATCCCATCCATTTCCGGAGTTCGAGATAGTAATCGGTCATCGGCACGGGTTGGTAGCGTCCGTTTTCCATGGGCGGGTTGGGTCCCTGGATGAGAAACTTCCGAAACCCCCGTCGGTAGCCGACGATGTTTTTCACTCCGCCCCACCGCACGGACAAAAACGAACGGAAGGAATTGGGCAGAAGGATGGCCAGGTCCGGCGACTCGTCGCGAATCGCTGACGCCAGTTGTTGCATTCCGCTCAAACCTTTGTCGTTGAAGGGGATCAATCGGTCGATGCCGGGATGCCCCACCAGAATTTTGGAGGCATACTGGCGAACCGCGACAACGATGCGCGCCTCCGGGTAATTGCCTTTGAGGATGCGGATGACCGGCTCGGCCATGACCACATCGCCCACCCAGTTGGGGAAGCGGATCAGAATGCTCCGTACAGGATCGCTCATATTATTTTTTCAGTTTGGCCAGGATATCGGTGGTGCTGTGGACTTTGGCATCGCCCACGGTTACCACCTCGCCGCCGTAAGCCTTCACGATGGGATATTCCGGCATCTGTTCCAGGCGGTCGGCGTAGTCGCTCCCTTTGGTGTGGAAGTCGGGTTTCAGCAAGGCGCACAACGGGCCGGGATGATTGTCCTTCAGCGGCACCACGTAATCGACCGCCTCGATGGCGGAGATGATTTCCATCCGCTCGTAATCCGGGTTGACGGGTTTGCGGTCGGGTTTGATGCGCTTGACCGACGCGTCGGTATTGACGGCAACCACCAGGATGTCCGCCAGTGCCTTGGCGGCGAACAGGTAGCGCAGGTGCCCGACGTGGAGAATCTCGAAACAGCCGTTGGCGAACACCACTTTGCGGCCGGCCTTGCGGTGCTCTTCCAGAACGGGAACCAAGTCGGCTGGATTGGAGTAATATTTTTTATGATGGACGGGAATGACCGAATCGCTCACACGGACTCCTGGAGGCGAGTTCATTTTAAAAACCTATTTTAAATGAATTTTTGTCCGGGGCCTACACCTAAAGTGGACGAATTATCGGAAAAAACACTGATTTTAAACCGCAAAACGGACGGGGAGCCTGAGAGGCCATTTTACGCTCCATTGAGTCCCGGTCCATCCAAGGTATTTAATCTTACTATTTCCTCAACAGGTCTGCGGTAATCCCTGGGGCGGGGCGCTTTTTTTTGATAGCCCAAAACCAATAGCATGACCGGGATATAGGCGCGCGTGAGTTTCAACAGTTTTGAAGCCGCCTCCGGATCGAACCCGATCATGGGACCTGTCGCCCATCCACGATTTTTTGCGGCATACATCAACGTCATCGCCGCCAGCGAGGCGCTACGAATGGCCTCATCCCGCTGTAGCTGTTCTTTGCCCTCATAAAAATTATTTATCATGGGCAACAATCCTTCTTGAACCTCTTTGGGAGCATCTTTATATATTTTAGGAGCGTCTTTATAGGCATCCAGCTTGCCGCATACCACTATTGCCACCGAACAATCCTCCACCTGCGGTTGGCCCCAAGCCGCTTCTTTCAGCAATTTTTTCTGCTCAGAATCCTTGACGGCAATAAAAGTCCAGTGCTGAAGGTTGAACGAACTGGGACTCAAGACCACTTCATCGAAGAGCTCTTTGAGCTCTGCATCACTGATCGCCTTTTCAGGGTCGTAGGATTTAACACTGCGACGTTGTTGAACAATTTCCAAAAATTCCATTATCCATTCCTTTTCAAGTTGAAATACATCCGTTTTTTTTGAGGGATCAGGAATTTTTCTACCCTTCCTGATTCAAAACAATTTGACCGGGAAAAGTGCCTGATAAACCTGTCAACTCTTTCTTTTCATCCAACGCGCGTGATTGTTGGCGCTTCATCCAACTACTGATTTTTTTCTCATCTATGTTTTGAGCTCTCAGGACGGCAGCGGCTACCATCAGACCTTTTGGAAAACTTCGGTCGAGGATGGCGTTAATTCCCAGCGCTTCAAATTTGGAGCGCTCCTTTTCGTCTTCAATGGGTATGTATCTAATGAGATCAGGG
>JAUVMD010000167.1 GCA_030600405.1 Nitrospirota bacterium | reverse complement strand
CGTGAGCCTGGTGGAACAAGCAGTGGGAAAGTTTCCAGACGCTCCGACTGAGCGGGGCCGCCGCCACGTGGAGGAATTGATAGAGTTGAAGCGTAAAGGAAACCGGACGGCGGTGGTGTTTGTTTCCCAGAGATCCGATACCCGGACGATCACCTCCAATGATGCCATTGATCCCGAGTTTGGAGAACGGTTACGGGAAGCGAAACAGGCGGGAGTGGAACTTTACGGATTCAATTGCAAGGTGACGGCATCGGCAGTGACCCTTGATCGTCCGGTCGAAGTAGTGGTGTGAGCCCCAAAAGTTATCTGAGAAACGGTTTCAAGTTGGGTTCCAGCAGCCAGGTTTCTCCATCGAGCTTCCAGTGTTGCTCGTGAATAAAGGTTTTCAACCTGTTGCTGGGAGAGATGGCCACTTGATACCGCATGGTAATCACCGCTTCATCGATTTCACCTTCGGGATTGTCATCATTGATTTCTAACGGTTTCTTGCTCTTGAAATAAGCAACGTTGAGTGTCTGGATTTGGAAGAACGAGATCCTGGTCTGGATTTCACCGTATTTCAAAAGGTAATCCATCCGGTAATCGTTTTGGACGTAGGCAGAACCCCCGTCTTCGGACTTGCTTTCAAACGCATTGTTGTAGATAAGGACAGTTTTGTCTAACTGCTCAAGATTTTTTTCAGTAGCGGAAGTGCATCCCCCGACCAAGGGCAACGACACGGCAATCCAAAATATTGTGATCCAGTTTTTTAGAAAGAGTTTGTTGCTACTCATGGAAAGTCCTCGTGTGGTAAGATTAATGGCGGATTCGAGACAGGTAAAACAACTCCCAAAAATTATACGTTTTCCTTCCCGTTAGGGCAAGGTCTAGTTGTGGAAAAAGAATGAGCCGGAACGTGAAAACAAAAAAGACCCGCCAGTCCGGGAAATTTAAAAAGACTTCGCCTCGCACGAGGAAGCCGACATCGAAAAAGCCTTCCGCCGTGTGGGACCAGGCGGCGCAATGGTATGATGCTTTGGTGGGACTGAAGGGAAGCGAGTACCAGAAGGCCCTCATTTTTCCCGGTGCATTGCAATTGATGCGGTTGAAGAAGGGTGAGGCGGTTCTGGACCTGGCTTGCGGACAGGGTGTGTTTTCCCGGTATTTATCCCAGCGAAAGGTGAAAGTGACCGGTCTCGATACTTCGGAGGAGATGATTCGTTTTGCGCAATCCCGATCGGATCCCTCCATCCGTTTCGAACACGCGGATGCACAGGACTCCCGCGCGCTCCAGGGAAAAACATTCGACGCGGTGGTATGTCTGCTGGCGTTGCAGAATATTGAATCCCTCTCTCCCGTCATGCACAATGTGAAACGGTGGTTGAAACCGGGTGGACGGTTTGTGATGGTCACGACCCATCCCTGTTTCCGGATTCCCCGGCAAACGCATTGGGGATGGGATGAGCAGAAGAAAATTCAATACCGCCGAGTGGATTTGTATGGTTCCGAATCGGCCATTCCTATTCTTACGCCGCCGTTTGCCCAATCCAAATCCTTTACCGTTACCTATCATCGTCCTTTACAGGGTTATATTCAGGTTTTGACCGAGGCCGGCTTGTGCGTGGACGGTTTGGAGGAATGGGCGTCTCATAAAACCAGCGCACCGGGCAAGCGCTCCAAGGCGGAGAATAGGGCGCGGCAGGAAATCCCCTTATTCCTGGCACTGCGCGCGGTGTCGTCTTCAGACTGAATCGAAAATCCTATGAAACGACCACGCAGTTATACTTACGAGTTGATGGACCCGCGCGAATTTTTATCCCGCGTGAAGCAGGCCTTGAAGGAAGGCGGTGAAGCGTGGGCCCGAATCGCGGAGGTGATTCCGCTGGGCCATATCGAATACAATCCGATCCGCAACAATCCCATGCGGTCTGGCCTTCAATACCAGTACCAGACAGCAGGACTCGACCTCACGGTGTATTATCCGGAGGCGCAGTTCGAGTTTCTGCTGGATGCATTGGACCGCGAAAAGGTGATGGAGCTAAAAGGCCTTTTCCAGGAAACGCTTCCGGAGCGGTCAGGCTACGTAATTCGGGAATTCAAGATCAAAGGCATTATCGACGAACCGGGTCCTGGCGAAACCTGAATCGGTTGATTCGCATTAATCCTCGTTAAGTGTTTCCTCGTTGTTTTCCGGAAAACTCCAGTCGATCGGTTGGTCCCGTTGGATGGCCCGGCGCAGGCCGGTCATCCATGTTTGAAAGAAAGCGATGTTGTGCAGACTGTTGAGGCGCATCGCCAGAATTTCGTCTGCCACAAACAGGTGGCGGAGATACGCCCGCGAATAATTCCGGCAGGTATAGCAGGCGCATTGCGGGTCGAGCGGCAGGTCCTCGGTTTTGTACTTCGAGTTTTTGATATTGATTTTCCCCTCGCTGGTGAACAGCGAACCGTTGCGCGCATTGCGGGTGGGCATGACGCAATCGAACATGTCGATTCCCATCTGCGCGCATTGCAGAAGATCGTTGGGCGTACCGACACCCATCAGGTAGCGCGGCAAATCATTCGGTAGCAGAGGTGCGGTGTGCGCCGCAAGATCCAGCATCTGCGATTTTTCCTCACCCACGCTCAGGCCGCCGATGGCGTAGCCGGGAAGGTCGAGGTCGAGTATCTGCTTCGCGCTTTCCTCTCTCAGGTCCTTGAACATCCCCCCTTGAACGATTCCGAACAACTGCTGATGGTCCTGCCGGTGCGCTTCCCTACAACGTTTCGCCCAGCGGGTGGAGAGCTCCAGCGATTTCTGCGTGTAAGCCCGGTCGGCGTCGTGCGGAGTGGGTTCGTCGAAAGTCATGATGATGTCCGCTCCCAGCGCCATCTGGATTTCCATCGACTTCTCCGGCGACAGCAGATGCGACGAGCCGTCGATATGCGATTGAAACGCCACGCCCTCATCGGAAATTTTCGTGAGATTATTGAGGCTGAATACCTGGAATCCACCACTGTCGGTCAGAATGGGGTGGCTCCAGTTCATGAAACGGTGCAGTCCGCCAAGCTTTTGAATCACTTCATGCCCCGGCCGCAAATATAAATGATACGTGTTGCCCAGAATAATTTGCGCCCCGCAGTCTTCCAGATCTTCTGGAGACAGCGCCTTGACCGTGGCCTGGGTACCGACCGGCATGAATACCGGCGTGTCGATTGTGCCGTGCGGCGTGGTGAGCACTCCCAACCGGGCCCGCGAATGACTGTGCTGGTGCGTGATCTCGAATTTAAAAACGGCGCGATGAGAGGAATTCACGATCAGGCTTTGGGTTTTAAGTTTTCGGGGAGGGTGACGGTAAGTTGGTTGAAGGGGATGATCAGGTGGTTTTCGTTGCAAATGCGGACGAGTGTGGATTGGATATCCCGCTCGATTTCTTCGTAGCTTTCGGCGCAACGTCCCTCCACTTCGACAATCACTTTTAAATTGAGCGCGCTTTTTCCGGCATGATCGAAGGAAACCTGGGTGTGGGTGAAGTCTGGCGAATCTTTCTGGTAGTGCCGCTCCAGGTGGGTCCACAGCCCCTTTTCGAACAGTTTCGGGATTTCATCACAGATGCGCGATTGCACACTGTAATCCAATCCGAACTGGATATCGTATCGAAAGCCCTTCGACAGGTTCATCGGGGTTTTGCCCAGGAACTCCAGTGTTGAATAAAACTTCAACGTATTGCCTTTGAGGCGCAGGACCACCTGCTCCATGGTTTGTTGTTCTATCCGCCCGTAGGTACCGTCAGAGAGAATGACCCAGTCGTCTGTCTGGGAGGGGAACCAGGGTTCGTCCTCCACAAGGGGACGGGAGTACTTGCCGATCAACTCTCTAAGAGGCAGGTTCAGTTTGCCCCCTTCCAGATAGGGATTGACGAGGGTGGCCTGCAGGCCGAGGTTGGCAACTTCCCAGGGAACGTCATTCCAGATCAGCCGTTCTTTTTCTTTTACAGTACCCAGGTTGAGAGCCAGCCGCATCTCCTGAAACAACTGGGGAATGAAATGGCGCGAGGCCCAGAATACTCCCAGCATGAAAAGGATGATGACACTCAACAACAGCCAGTCATTTAAAAAATAAAGCGCGACGAGACTTGAGACCACGCAGAGCATGAGAACCAGAACGCTATAGGCAGTGACCAAAAGCTTGCGCGTCCACGGTGGAATTTTGATGAAGCTCTTTTCGCCCACGATAAAAACGCGCAGTTTGGTCAACAGGTACCACAAGGTAAAGAAGATCGCCACCGTGATCAGAAGATTAAGGCCGCGGTGTTTGAAAAAGTCCTTGATCGTGCGCGTTGCCGCATCCCATATAGACTCGCTACTTTCCAATTCGCTTTCCAGATTACGGCGGGCTTCCTCCAGTTTGACCTGAACCAGTTCTATGTTGTATTTGTTCTTCAAATTTTCCAGGGTGGCCAGGTATGTTTTTGTTTGGGGGCTCTTTGGGTCCAGGGACTGATTATCCATGGCAAGAAGGCTCTTGATATTGTTTTGTCCCACCTCAAACAATTGGAGTTGGGTTTCCAGAGCCGCGACTCTTTTTTTGAGTCGTTCTATTTTGCGGGGTTT
>JAUVMD010000245.1 GCA_030600405.1 Nitrospirota bacterium | reverse complement strand
TACGGCCTCCTGGAATCCCGCTGCGATATCCTCGTCCGAACAGGACGCACCGTTGCTATTTTCTCTCTTGAGAAGCCTAATTCGGACGGATGTTTTCAATCCACTGAAACTGAAATCCAGGGAATCCTTTTCCAGCCAGGCACGTGGGAAAGCCTGCGTCTGAGGGTTTCCCTGCCGCGCTTTCTTTTCGATAATAGGCCCTCCGGGATAGCCGAAGCCGAGCATCTTGGCAACTTTATCAAACGATTCTCCGGCGGCGTCATCACGGGTGCGGCCGAGTATGCGGTATTGCCCAAAACCATTGACCCGGCATAAATCCGTGTGCCCGCCGGAAACAATCAAGGCCAGAAAAGGAAATTCCACTTTCTTTTGAAGGAAGATGGCCAGGACATGCCCTTCCAGATGGTTGATACCGATGACCGGAATCTCCAGGGAATAGGCCAGGGCCTTGGCAGTATTCAAGCCAACCAGAAGAGACACCACCAAGCCGGGCCCCTGGGTGGCGGCGATGAGATCGATATCATTCAATTGGACGCCCGCATCTTTGAGGGCCCTTAGTATAATCAGGTGTATACGCTCGACATGGGAACGGCCGGCCAGTTCGGGAACGATTCCACCGAATGGGGAATGGATCTCATCTTGAGATGCGATCACATTGGAGCGAAGGGAAGTCCCATCTTCCAGGACCGCCGCCGCCGTTTCGTCACAGGACGTTTCAATTCCCAAAACCAGCATGACAAATTAAGATGTTAGGGGTGAATGGTTAAACATCAGGAAGGAAAAGGACAACCCAAGTGGGTGCCGGGTTATTGACCCGGCCACCGCCCTCTGGGAATTCATTATGAGCCATTAAAGGTCTTTAATTCTTCGCCGAGTTGCCACCGAAAACTTTACTCATAACCGACCATCCTTTGAGCAGCCCAATGGCTTCTTTTAATTGGATATCTTTTTCCAGGTCCTCTCTCAGAGAAGCCATGAGCTCCTCCTTTTTAATTTCTTCCACAGATTTCTTTTCATCCTTCGGCTTGGACTCTTCTTCACCAAAGCTTTTCTTGCCTTTAAGATGTTTCTTCAGGTCTTTTTCCCGAAGGAACTTCCGCATTTTAACTTTTTCTTTATTGACCCCTTCATCACTCTTCCCCTCATTCCCATTTCGCGTTTTTGCAGAGACTACGGGAGCCTCAACAACGATATCGGGAACGATCCCGTTTTCCTGTATCACCCGTCCGCTGGGAGTGTAATACCGGGCGGTCGTCAATCGCAAAGCGGAGCCGTCGCTGAGAGGGATAATCGTTTGCACAGATCCCTTGCCAAAAGTCTGAGTCCCGAGGATAATGGCACGGTTGGAATCCTGAAGCGCACCCGCAACGATTTCAGAGGCGCTGGCGCTTCCGCTATTGACGAGAATAATCATTGGATATGAAACTCGTTGGACGCGATCATGCGTGGTGAACCTCATATTCTGTTCTTCAGTCCTACCCTGGGTATACACAATCAGGTTTTCGGGTTTTAGAAAACGATCGGACACCTCCACAGCCTGATTCAGCAGGCCCCCCGGATTATTGCGCAGGTCCAAAACCAGTTTTTTAACACTTTTTTCTCGAAATTCACCCAGCACCTTGTCCAAATCGCGGCTGGTTGTTTTGGTAAAGCTTCTGATCCTTACATAACCAATACTTCCTTCATAGATTTTACTTTTAACGCTTTTGACTTGTATATTTGCACGAACCAAGGTTACCTCAAGCGGCTCTTCCATTCCTTCGCGGAAAATGGTTATGCTCACTTCGGTGTCGATTTTGCCTCTCAATCGTTCCACAGCATCGGACAAGGTCATGTCCAAAGTAGATTCATCTTCAATTTTAATGATTCGGTCGCCGGCCTTGACGCCTGCTTTGAAAGCGGGAGTATCTTCAATCGGCGCCACTACTGTCAAAATTCCTTTTCGAATGGTAATTTCGATTCCCAAACCTCCGAACCGGCCGGAAGTTTCCACTTTCATCTGCGTAAAGGCCTCAGGTGGAAGGTAAGACGTGTGAGGATCGAGTGTTTTCAGCATTCCTCGGATGGCGCCATCGACCAGATCATTAGCATCCACCTTTTCCACATAGTTCGCTTCGAGCAACGAAAGAATTTCCGAAAACGTTTTGAGTTTTTCGTAGGAGTCTACAGTGGACGCTTTGGAATTTTTTTCCGATACCTGAGCCCAAACCGGACCTGGTCCGCTTCCAACGACCAACAAGCCAATTAAAAGCACCGAGGCCATGGCTCTACAGTAGCTATCTTGAATGCAATGAATTTTGTAAAAGCTCAAGAGACTTCTCCAATCAAAAAGGAATGAAAGTTCACATTAGTTATTTCCAATTATACCTTAATTTTTCCGGGTTTTATGAATTAGTTGCGCTTTCTTTTGGCAGTCTGCAACCAGGGTGCCGGGTCAATGGGTTTACCCTGATAACGAAGTTCCAGATAAAGGGTTTCGCCGACCAGGGACCCACTATCCCCAGATAACCCAATGGCACGATCCTCATAAACATAATCTCCGGTATGAACCAATATCTTATCCAAATGACCGTATAAGGAATGATACTCATCGCCATGGCCCAGGATAATCAAATTGCCGTAGCCCTCTAGGGAACCGGCAAACAGAACGGAACCCTGAAAAACGGGATGCACTTGCGTGCCTTTTTCAACTTTCAGGTTCAACCCATTATTAATAATATAGGACTGAAATCGCTTATCCCGCACCCTTCCAAAACGATTGATGATTTTTCCGTTCACTGGAAAAAACAGGCGCCCTTTTTTGTCGACAAAGCTCAGCCCTACACCGGCAATCTTTTTCTGCTCCAGTTTGGCGATTAAACTATTGAGATTCTCGGAGGCTTTCAGTAATTCCTTACGCGCTTGAATAAAATAAATCTTCTTATTTTTGATCGTCTTCAAAAATTTTGATTTATTCCCCTTTTCCTTTTCAATTTCATTTTTCTTGTGAAGCGCGGCAGTTTCAAGCTGAACCATTTTTTCTTTGGCTTCTGATAATTTTCTTTCCTCTTCCTTGAATTGCTTCCAACGTTTTTGATAATTCTCAAAAATACGGGAATCATGGGACATGAGCAGTTCCAAATACTTGGCTTTTTGAATCAGATCGCTATAATCCTCTGCGAAAAAAAGAACTTTAACAGGAAACATTTTTCCTTCTTTATATAAGGCACGAAGGCGTTTGCCCAGTATATTATTCTGACGGGATAATTGCCTTTCCGTTAACTTTATTTTTTGGGAAAGCTTACCCCATTGTTTTTTATTGATTTTGATATTCCACCGGTAAATTTTCAATTCCCTTTCTCTGACCTTTTTCTTATTTTCCAGGGTTTCCAGAGTTCTAAGAATTTTCGATTCCCTTTTACCCATGGTGGAAATTTCCCCGGCCTGTTTTTTGATTTTCTTCTTC
>JAUVMD010000180.1 GCA_030600405.1 Nitrospirota bacterium | reverse complement strand
TGAGCAGAGCGGCGATCTCCGGAACCTCCGGTTTCACGTTACTGAAAAAATCCACCAGCAGACCCAACTGCATGGCAAGATCGGTCACCGATTCGAACACCACGTTGACCAGCAGTTTGTTCTGCAGGGTCATCATCTCCTTGAGTAACGGTTTTTGCCGTTCTTCCCACACCGTCGGGTAGAGGGTGATGTCGATGCGCCCGCCAAGTTTCATGATCTCTACCAGCTTCTGCCAGCGTTTGGTTTCTTCCGACTTGATGTCGAGGTTGGTGTGCAGACAGACGTTGGGGGTGACGGTCTTGAAAATTTTGAAGATGTCGACGATTTCAGGATTCTGCGACGCCTCGCCGCCGGTCAGGTTGATCTCGTGCTGGGCCAGAGTGTTCAGCACCTCCACCTGCTTGATTTTATCCGCCATCAATTGCGCCTGGGCGGGGGTCAGGTGCCAGTCCGATTTCGGCATCTGCATGAGCGGTTCGTAGACGTGGCAGAAGGTGCACTCGTCCTTCAGATAACGACCGCAACTGACCTCGACAAAAATACTGAGCATATCGAAAACGTCCCAAAAGGGTGATTATTCCACATCATACCCGTTCCCGCCCCCTGTTGGGAATTTGAAATAATGGAAATTCATTGGAAACAAGGGATACGGTGGTAAAAGAGGGGGTGAGTTACCGCAACGTCATGTGGCCGAAGGCTATGGGTTGGTTTGTGCCGTCGAATGCGCGTTTTAAATCGCGTTCGCCGTAGCCGAGTTTTTTGAGGCGGCCGGCGGCACCGGCCACTTCGCTTGCGGTAATGTAGGCCACGGTATCCGGCACGCCGGTGGCGCTCAGGTTCTTCGCCAGCTCGGCGATCTGTTTTCTTTGTCTTTTGGGGGTACCGGGCAGGGCGGGATAATCCATTTTGCTCTTGTAGGGACTCCGGTACGAAGCGTTCAACGCCTGCAGGGTCTGAAGCATCAGGAGGTCCGCGTCCCAGGGCTCCATTTGCGATATCCGCGGATGCATCTGCACCAGTTCCAAGGCACTCAACACTTTCTCCGAAAGATTGCGCCCGACAAAATCGTGTTGGAGCTCCAACTGAACGTCGTCGAATCCGGCGGCTTGTGCCACCTCCGCGATCAACGGAAAATTCACCATCGAGGTGTACTGTCCGCCATATAGTTTGTAATAAGGACGACCCCGCAAGTTCAGCTCGTGATCCGACAGCATGCCGTAATCGAATGAGGTGTACCCCAGATTATTTTCGGCAAGTATGTGTTTCGCACGTTCGAGGGTTTGAAACGCTCCGGTATTAATAGGAAAGGGAATTTCGTCCGCCAGCCGGTTCAGGTGTTTCAGGATCACTTCGCCATACGGCCAGTCCGTAATGTCCGTGCGCTGGAAACTGCGCTCCCACACGATCTGTTCCAGAAACGGCGGATGGTTTTTCAGCGCGTCCAGATTCTTTGCGGTGAACTGTTCGACGAACGGGGGAACGTTCGAGATATTACGCGGCAAAAGCGGTTGCAGGTATTCCTCGTACAGCATGCCGTCGTTTTTGAGCAATACGGAGGTAGCCAGATCGTCCCAGATTTCGTTGGAGATAATTTTATGCACCGAATGCGGTTCGAAATCGTCCTGCGTTTCGGCGTTCATCGGCTTCAGAAAATAACGGCCTTCATGTTCCTGCAGATTCGGGTTGGCGCGCACGCCATTTAAAATTTCCTCGGAGTAGTCACACAACGTGTAGTGGATGCGCGGGTAGACCGTCTGATCGGTATCGCTGGATTTCAGGCGCGACAGAAAACGTGCCGCCAAGTTGCCGTTACCGACGCCCCACTCCTGAACATGGATCGGATCCTCGGCTAGCCCGCGTTTCTTAATATCATGCAGGAACGCATCGGCCAGGGCATGGGCGAGGCGGTAATCGCGGCTGACATACGTTTGAAAGTGATGGTGGATTGCGGGACCCTTGATCCCATAGAAAATGGCATTGACGTGCGTCTGCCACTCATTCGAGGGTTTGAAATCACCGAGAGGCAGAAGTTGTGATTCCAGGCGGGCCATGGTTGGAGTCAATCACTTCCGCAGGAGGACTTACGCACTCGCTGTATCGCCGGTGGTGGACACGCCGCCGGGGATGCCGGAAACATCGGCCTTGCCGCCGGAAGGCGCGGCTTCCTTAGTCAGCATCTCGTATTTCTGATAGGCTTTGGTGGCATCCTCCTGCCGTCCGATTTCTTTGTAGGCATGGTACAGATTCAGCCAGGCGGGGGCGTCGCCCGGGTTGAGGCTGGTGGCCTTTTTGAATTCCTTGATGGCGCTTTCGACCCGCCCGGCGGTTCCGTACAAACTTCCCAGATTAGTGTGGGGAAGCGAGTATTCCGGATCGATCTCGATGGCCTTCTTGAATGCCTGGATGGCTTCTTCCAACATGTTCTGGGCGGAATAGACACTGCCTAGATTGCAGTAGGCCTGCGGGTCCCGTTCATCCAGTTCGATGACGCACAGGGCGCTGGTGAGCGATTCGTCGAATTCGCCCAAATGGAAATAGGCGTTGCTGAGTGAGGAGCGCAGCTCCTTGTTTTCCGGATCGAACATCAGCACTTTTTTCAACGTCCGGATTTCTTCCAGATGGCTTTTCTGCATGGAATACGCGGCCGCCAGATTGGCGTAGGCGGTGGTATCCGTTGGATCCAGATCGACCACTTTTTGGAACTCCATTTCGGCGAGACCAAACGAGTCCTGCAACATGTACACCCCGCCGAGATTGAAGTGGGTTTCCACATCGTCGGGGTCCAGCTCCGTGGCGCGGTTGAGTTCCCGCACGGCTTCATCTTCATGGTTGCTGAGCGCGTAAGCGGTGCCCAGAACTTTATAGGCCCGGGGATTCTTGAGGTCTTTGTTAATCACTCCCCGCAACATTTTGATGGCCTCTTCGTAGTGGCCGCCGTCGATGTAGAGGGTGGCCAGTTCCACCTGCTTCTCCAGGTTGTCCGGATCGGTCCGGAGTTCCTTTTTGAGTTGCCGGGTTTTTTTCATGATGGCGGTTTCCAGCTTGATCTGCGCCGGATCGCGCACCCCCAGCTCATCCCAGATTTCGGGATGGATTTTCATCGTGATCAAGTCCGACTTCTTTTTGCTTTCCTGCTCTTCCCGGTATTCCTGAGGGTTATGATCCTCATTAATATCAATATCCGCCATGATTTGGGTCCTTTTAAGTCCTCAATAATAATAATGATTCTGATTGGATATGATTTTAGGTTATCCACCGGGTGTGTGTCAAATGGGAATCCTCGGGCACGCCGACGCCCAAAGCTCCCAATGTGGGTTTTTTCAGGCGCCCACTGCCTCGGTCACGGTTTCATCCTGCGCCATTTTCAACAGTTCTTCCCGCCCGAACCGGTCCAGATAGAGCAGAAAATGCTCCCGCGACAGGTAATTCCAGATTTTGCGGGAGGGGAATTGCTCCTCCAGCACGGTTTCGAAATGCTTGTATACCTCCATGACTTCCTCGCGAGGCATTCCCTTTTGTATTTCGTAATCGAAGATGATTGCCATGTCTCGATCCGGGTCGTGCAAGATGTGGTCGATCGAGAACTTTCCCGGATTGTGATAGATCGCTGAATCCTTCTCCAACGCAAAGGTCGATTGTCCGACCGAATGGATGAACCCCGCTCCCCGTTCGCCGTGATCGATAGTGAACTGGATGGTGTCCTCCGCCTCTTCCCGTTCCTCGGTGGGAAAACCGAAGAACAGGTACAAATGATTCCAGATACCGGCGCGTGAACTGTTTTCGAGTACCGTTTTTTCCGTTTGCTGGTCGCATCCCTTGTCGATGATCGATAGCACGCGGTCGTTAGCGCTTTCCAGTCCGAAAAATAGCATGATGAATCCCGCGTTAAAAACGTCCTTGAACAAGTCCTCGGTTTCCACGCTGTTGGCTTCGAATTTGATCATGCCCAGCGCTTTCATGTCCACCTTGTGTTTGAGCAGGGAGTGGGCCATGCGCTTGAACGCGTTGGGGGAGATCGCCTCGTCCGAGAATGTGAAATAACGCGTGCCGTACCGTTTGCCCAGGTAATCCAGGTCCAGCGCCACTCGTTCCTCGCTTTCCTTGCGGTAATAGGAGTCATAGATGTGGCTGTGGGTGCAGAATGTGCACTTGCCCCAGTAACATCCCCGGCTGGCCATGTACGGCAGAACCGGGTAGGGCATCAGATATTTTTCGAGCGGCAGTTGGTCGAACGTCGGCCGCACCAGTTGGTCGTAGGGCAGGGATTCGGATTTGGCGTTGGTGATCACCTTACCCTGGTCGAGATGAGTCAAGTTCGGAACTTCACTCAAAGAGCCGCCGGATTGAAGTTGTTCCACCAGCT
>JAUVMD010000060.1 GCA_030600405.1 Nitrospirota bacterium | reverse complement strand
TGTGCCCGGTAGACTGTTGTATCCCCGATGTAGACCGAAAAGAATCCGAAGAAGAATTGCTGATCAAAGCCGTAAAGATCCATGCCGATCAGGAGTTCCCGGCGCTGGATGAACTGACCAATGAAACTTCTTTATTCAGAAATCCGGATCGAAAGAACGCCGATCTGTAAGATTATAATACCCGAGATATTTGAAGCGGCTGAGGAAGAGGGTTCCTCAGCCGCTTCTTTTATTAGACCGCTTGAGGTATTCCATCTAGCGGCCAATAGTTGCGCACAGGATTTTTCAGTTTCCGAGTGAACATGTAATTGATTTGCTCCACGGGCAAGGGTTTACTTAACAGGTACCCCTGCATATCGTCACACCCGATGGATTCGAGATAGGCCTTCTCCTGCACTTGCTCCACTCCCTCTGCCACGGTTTTCAGATTCAACGCCTGGGCCAGAGAAACGATAGCCTTGGTGATCACCGCATCAGTTCCAATACCTAATTTGCCGATGCCGCGAACAAAGGATCGGTCAATTTTCAGTGCATGAATGGGGAAGCGCTTCAAATAAGAAAGCGAAGAGTATCCGGTGCCAAAATCGTCGATTGAAATCCGGATTCCCATTTCATCCAATTGGCGCAAGTTAGACAACGCTACATCCGAATTATCCATCAAAACGGTTTCGGTAATCTCCATTTCAAGAGATTTCGGATCAACCCCCGTTCGTTCCAGAATAGTTTGAACTTTAGAAATCCAATGCGGCTGATTCACCTGATATCCGGAAAGGTTCACCGCAATACTGATCGGAGGAAAGCCCGCCCGTTTCCAGGCTTTGATCTGCTGACAGGCATTGAGAAGAACCCACTCTCCGATCTGCTGGATCAAACCTACCCCCTCCGCAACCGGCACAAACTCTGAAGGATAAATCATCCCTCGTTGTGGATGATTCCACCTAAGGAGCGCCTCCATACCCTCAATCTTTCCAGTTCGAATGGACATCTTCGGCTGAAAATGCAATTGAAACTCCTCGTTCTCCAAAGCCTTGTGAAGAGAACTCTCCAAGTCCATCTGTCGGTAACCCTTGGAAAGCATAAAGGGTTTGAAAAACTGATAGCGGTCCTTACCCTCCTCTTTGGCTTGGCACATGGCGGCCTTCGCCTTTTGGACCAACCCAGCCGTATCTTCCGCATCATCGGGATAAACAGCAATTCCCACGCTGCAACTGGCATGAATTTCTTGTCCCTCAAACTGGAAGGAGCCGCGAATACCATCTAGTACTTTTTGAACCCGGAATTCGATATCTTGAATCAGATGAATGTCAGGAAGCAAAATGATGAATTCATCGCCACCCTGCCGCCCCAGAGTATCTTCCTCCCTTAAACATTTCCGGATACGCTGAGACAGGTTTTTAAGCAACACATCCCCCGCAGGAATTCCCATAAAATCATTCACTCGTTTAAAATTATCGACGTCCAAAATCAAAACAGCGACTTTCTCCCCGCCATACCGGGCATGAGCTAAAGCCATATTCAACCGGTCCTCCACCAGAGCACGGCTTGGAAGCTCCGTTAAAAAATCATGAAAGGGTTGCTTGTGAAACACTCCCGGCCCTTGCGGCCCTGAAATGTCCTCATTGGGGAAAGCGGCATTCCTGTTTTGAGTGTTTGTTAACGGTGCCGGCATGTCCGGATTTACTGTGTCATTGAATTGGGAGAGCCCGTTTCGGGTGAAAACCCCTTCCAACACCTGGGCCAGATTTTGCAAAATAGCGGACACCCGGTTCAATTTCTCTTGAGGCCTGTCGGGGAAAAGGTTTTTCTTATACATCCCCGCGAACACACCAAAACAACGATAGGGAGTCGCGATGGCCTGCAAAACCAGGGAAGAACCCGTTTCGTCATCGTAATAGATATATGAGCGGTTAGGCTCCTGGTGCCTATCGAACTCTCTATTTTTAATCAAGGAGGCGATCTGACGGCGGAACAAGGATTCACGGGAAACGGGTTGCCAGTATTCCAGAGTAAAAGCGTTTTCTTGTTCTTCGGCCAAGTAAAATGCGGCATTCCGAAAGCGAAGAAGATGATTCAAGTAACGATAGGTATTTTCAAATAAAGGATTGAGTGAAATGTCCCGTAAGCTATCCAACCGGGATGTTTCGATGGATTTCAAAAATTCAAAAACCGACGAATACCATTGATTTTCACATTTAATCTGCTCTATAGAGGGGTTGGGATTTCTAATTGGGCCGGGCTCTTTTGCCTGATTCATGGGAATTTTGACTCGCGGGGAAGGCTTAAATTTCAAAAAATGCGTGGAAAACTTTAGAAAAGATCATTAATAGGTTAGATCAAACTTTCGGAGCATCGAGGGATTTCATGAAAGAAACCCTACGGCACCACGAGGTCAGGGACTTGAGTATGGATTATAACTCTTTAAAAATCAATAGAAAGTTAGCATTTGGAAGGAAGATAAAGTGAGCCGAAGGATACACAGGTTACAACCCCTCCAGATCAAACCCCAGAAGATGTCGGATCCCCATCCAGACCCATCCCAAAACCTCACTAGCAAAGGAATAGTTCAACAGTCCAATCACGACCAATAGACCGATTCCCAAAATCCTCTCCTGAGGCTTATCCGTATTGAGCCATGGAGTGGGAACAATATCCCAAAGCAATGACAACAGAACCCAGGAAAAAAGGGCCAACAAGACAAAAGCAGTCATCCACTGGAGAGTGGTTGGAGAGGAAAGCATGATTCAATGGTTTAATCGGAAGGCACGCAAATCCAATCAATTCATAATTGAGGGGTCAGTTTCCAGATGCCTTTCGGCGACGTAACGGACGCTTTCCTGCCCATGGACTTTGACATGGTACCAGGGATGGTCTTTTGGGGGACTGCTCCGCGCCATGGTTTCATACCATTCATCAGTATTATTGAATTTCGGGTCGACACCCAGCACCACCCCATGGTAGTCAAACTTTTTATGATGGATCAATTGTCCCACACAAAACTTGGGTTTGGATTTTTGCATTGCTAAATAGGAGTTGTGATTAAAAGAACATTCGAACCGTGTCGTCTACCTGTGTGGCAATTTCTTCTTTTAATCCGTTAATTTCTTCGTCAGGTATTGAAATTATCACCGTTACCCTCGGATCCAATGCAGGCACCCCCGGTTCTCCGCTGTTCCCGATTTTCATTTCGTAAACCAACGTATCCGCCCGGGCAATGATACAAGCCTCCTCCCGACAATCTCCTGCATTCGCGGGCTGGTGGTGGTATTTCACCATTTCTACCAATCTCTCGGAAAGCTTCCATTCTTCCAACAACAAAGCCCCGACATCCGCATGATCGTAGCCAAGAATCTCTTTTTCCACCTTAAAAAGATTCTCTCCACTTTCCTTGCAACGAAGTAGAATTTTTTTGGCGTCCCCCGGCGATTCCTTGAAAAGAATCAAACTTCCAATATCGTGGAGCATCCCTCCCAAATACATTTTTTCAGCTTCCACACCCGGCATGCGCTCGGCTATTTTCCGGGAGGCAATGCCAACGCCTATACTGTGCATCCAGAAAGTTTCCATGTTAATCAGGTCACGTGGAATACCCTGAAACTTGCTGGTTACAATAGCGGCCAACGCCAGGTCGGTCAATTGCTCGGTACCGACAATATTCAAGGCATGTGTTAAGCTATCCACCTTTTCACCGAACCCGTAAAAAGCACTATTGACGATTTTAAGAAGACGCGCACTCATGGCCGTGTCGGTCTTGATAATAGCCGCCAAATCATCGAAGCTGGTATTGGGGTCATCCAGTTTTTCACGAAGCTGGTAATACAATATGGGTGGAGACGCTGCCCAAGATCCCACCAAGTCATTAATTTTTATTGCCATATTTTTATCCTTTAGACCGCTATTCCCTTTTTAGTGTATATTTTTACTAAAAATACCTTTTATTATTATAAGTCGTTTTTAAATAATCCCATGATTTTTTTTGGCACTAAGGTGCGTGGGGCTTCAGCCTACCACCTTATTATCTATACGGACTGAAAGTTTATGGACAAACTGGAAGCGGTGCAAAGAATCCTGAGATTCAGCAATTCCATTCGGGAATGGTGCGAAAAAGAGCATTCCGTCTATTTTGACGACTTCGACAACGAGAATGTGGATAATTACGAGCCGGGAGGTTATGGAAATTTAGCCGACGCCATTATTGAAGACGGCTTGGCGGAAAACATCGTCGACGAAGAGGACGTAAATTTATTTTGAGATCGGGAAGCTCTTTCTTTATTGGGAACTCCTTCCTGCGAACAACGGATGTGGCTCATGGACGCAATCCCCCATAAAAATTTTGATTATTAATCGCAGTTCCCTTAAGCTTGATAATATAGTCACTTTTCAATCTATACAAACATCGCAAGCACAATTCCAAGCGGGGAAGGGTTTGGCCCAACCTCATTGACGGAAGGAAAAACGGATGAGTACAGGAATCTTAATCTTTTTGGGAATTTTCCTCTTCGGGGCACTGGCCATCGTCGGCTACTTTATAACCATTTACAACGGCCTGATCTCCCTGAAGGAAAACATCAAGAAATCGTGGTCCAACATCGACGTCATTCTCAAACAACGTCATGATGAACTTCCCAAGCTGATTTCCGTGTGTGAAAGTTACGCAGAATTCGAACACGGCGTTCTTGACCGGCTCATGAAGGCTCGGGAAAAATACTTCAAGGCGCGGGGTGTCACCAAAAAATCGGAAGCCAGCAACGAAATTACCGCCGCTCTCCAAGGCATATTCGCGCTGGCGGAAAATTACCCCGACTTGAAAACCAACAAGAACTTCATGCAACTCCAGGAACGCATCTCCCATCTGGAAGAAACCCTGGCGGACCGGCGGGAATTCTATAACGATAGCGTCAACAACTTCAACATCCGCATCAAACAGATTCCAGACGTTCTCGTGGCAGGCATGCTCAATTATCAGGACGAGGAAATGTTCAAGGTCAGCCAAAAAGAACGCGAGGATGTCAAAATCAACATCAAGATTCCCAAGTTCAGTTGAGTTGTTTTGCTTGAGCTCTAAAAAATGACGACCAATAACGATGGTGATTTTATTATGGGGGCGGCGATTGGCACCGTGATGGGAATCGTCTGGTTTGTCAAGGGTTTCCAAGAGCTCAAAATCAAACGTACCATCCAAAATATCCCCACCTCCAAAATCAATACCGGCGCCGTGGGCACCAATGTAGAGATCAAGGGGAAAATCATTGTGGAAAGGGAAAAGTTGGTCACTGCACCCATTTCCGGCCAGCAGTGCGCTCTTTACCACCTGGAGATTCAGCAGGAACGCCGCCGCAAAAACAGCACCTACTGGCAAACCATCGATCAATTTTATTCGCATGAAGGATTTTATATCGATGACCAGAGCGGAGCCACGGCCCTGGTACTGGTCGGCGGAGCTAAAATCAAACGGGAAGGCCAAACCAATAATATTTACATCAATTCGAATAATTTCGATGAAATCCCCCTTACCCTACGCAAAGCTCTTACCGAAAATCAAAAAAAAATAAAACGATTCAAATTAAAAAAAACGTCATGGCTGTTTTCATCCAAATACCGGGTATTGGAGTGGCGTTTTAAGCCCAATGAGGAGGTTTATGTTCTGGGGCATGCGGAGTCCGGGTTGAGATTACAGAAAATCAAAAAACCCAGATTGAAGTATTTCCTGAAAGCCAGAAAGGCGATTCAAAAGGATAAAAAGTTAAAGGCCCGGTACGATGCCAACCGGGACGGCACCCTGGATCACAACGAACTGGAACGAGGCGCGCAAATGCTGGCGCAGAGACTGTCCGGCAAGTACAGCAAGGAAAAACTGGAAGAATTAATCCCAAAAACCAAATTGATATTCAAAAAAAAGAAACCTCACCCCTTTATCATCAGCAACCGTCCGGAGGGAGAACTGGTCAATCACATGGGAACGTGGTCGGTCGTTAAAATCTGGGGTGGTCCCGTTTTGACCATGGCCTGCGTCTTTTATCTTTATACCGTCTTCGGCTGAAAACTTATTTAAGGCGCCTTGGGGCCTTCCCAGTGCAGGGGTCGATGGGAACCGACGGCCTCGCCCGGGGGGTACCCCCTCGCTTAATTTCTGATCCACCCCACTCCCCCTGCGATAAATGAATACAGGTATGAGGCGAAGAAGCAAAAGGCGATGACGGGCGCTGTAAAAGGAACCCACCAAGCGACCATCAACGAGATATTGACCAACCCGATCGCGGCAGCCGATGTCGTTAAAGTCCTTATCATATACCGCATGGGGTAGGGCGCAAGCATGGAAACGGCATTGAGAATTAACACGGTGATCAGAAGCGGCACTGGGCTGAATTCAAAATACTTGGCTGTCAGGAGTATTAAAAGCATATGACGCATCAGTTCATTGGTGGGTGAGCCCGTACTGATTTTTGCCGAAACAGTTATCCGGGAAGTAACACGAATTAATATCGCCGCACCTGCCACCAGGCCGGCCAGGCTGCAAATAATCCCGTAGTGAATGCCGAGGGTCATAACAAAAATTATATGCGCGACGGCGTCACAAACATTATCCAGCACACCTCCAAACTGGCTCTTAAGGTTTAGCTTCCAGGCAAGAATGCCGTCGAGATCATCCATGATGTTGTTATAGATGATCAGCAGAACCAGATATTGAAAACCGTTTTCTAAAAATAAAATGGAAAGCGGAAGGACGCCAAGAACAGAAACAATGTTAGGAAGGTTTTTGTAAATGAACTTTCGAGCCAACAAAAGTTTCATGGGCTGGGGGACGTTTCGCGGCTGGGCTGAATCAGAAAAAAATGGTTGGTCAGTTCAGGGAAGGCCATCCCCATTGTCGAAGGAAGGCGCGTTATCCATGGATTTCCCAAGCGCAACCCCCAGTAAACCATACGCCCGATGAAGGGAAGGCACTGAAAATTTTCAGGCACATTCCCCTTCCATGCCTTGATGGCTTCGCATCCCATTTGCATGAGCACATAAGGTTTGTTCAAGCATGTCTGGGTCACGGAGAGACCGCATTTTTTAAACAGGCTGTGATAAGTTGAGACGGAGCGGTATGCGGCCTGG
>JAUVMD010000158.1 GCA_030600405.1 Nitrospirota bacterium | reverse complement strand
ATCGACTTGAATCCGGAGAATCATATTGCCCACTTCAATATGGCCCTGATCTACGAGCATCTGGAGGACTTGGACCAGGCCGAGCAATCTTACCACAAGACTCTGGGCTTGAACCCGGAGGACTACGATGCGCTGTTTAATCTGGGAATCTTGTATGAAGGCCGGGAACAGCTGGAAGAAGCCCTGCGGAAATACCAGCAAGCGCTGGAATTAAAGCCGGAGGATGCGGATACGTACAATAACCTGGGACTGGCGCATCTCAAACTGGCCCAATATGCGGAATCGGAAGCGGCTTTGAAGGAAGCGGCTCGGCTGAATCCTGAAGATTCCAAAATCCGCTTCAACCGGGGCATTCTCTATGAATCAATAAACAAAGTCCGGTTGGCTGAAAAAGAGTATGTGGAATCCATCCGATTGAACCCTAAAGAGTCCAAAGTTCATTTTAATCTGGGCCTTTTATATGACAACAGTCATCAATTCATGAAAGCGGAAAACGAATACCGGGAAGCTATTCGTCTGGACCCGGAATATGCGTTCGCGTACAACAACCTGGGTCTCATCCACCTGCGCCGGTACCAGAACCGCGACGCGGAACAAATGATCCGTAAAACCATCGAGCTGAAACCGGATTACGCCACGGGCTATTATAACTTGGGATTGGTCTATACCGCGGATTCCAACTATGCCGACGCGATTCCTTCATTTGAGGCAGCGTTGCGCCTCGATCCTGAAATGACGGAAGCCCGACGCAAATTGAAAAAGGCGGAGTTCTGGATTAAAGTGCGTGGATTTTTGGGTGGGTGGAAGAATTTGTTCGCCCGCTGATTCAGAGCTGATCCTCAAGCGTTCCGCAATTCCTCGATCGCTTTTTTGTAATCGTCACTGCCGAAAATGGCGGATCCGGCCACCAACACGTTGGCCCCGGCTTGTTTGATGCTTGCCGCGTTGTCCGGCTTTACCCCGCCGTCTACCTCAAGATCCAACTCCACACCAGACTCCTTCAAGGTATTGTGAAGCAGTTCGATTTTGCTGAGTACAGAGCCGATAAATTTCTGGCCGCCGAATCCGGGATTGACCGACATCAACAGCACCATGTCGACTTGTTCGATGATTTCATCGAGGGCGAACAGGGTCGTCGCGGGGTTCAACACTACTCCCGCCTTGGCGCCGTTCTCCTTGATACTCTCGATGGTGCTGTGCAAATGCGGGCAGGCCTCGGCATGAACTGAAATGATATCCGCACCCGCGTTGGCAAAATCTTCTATATATTGATCCGCGTTCTCGATCATCAGTTGCACATCGAGAGGAAGTTTTGTCACTTTGCGCAAGGATTCCACGACTAGCGGACCGACGGTGATATTGGGAACAAATTTCCCGTCCATCACATCCACGTGAATCCAGTCCGCTCCCGCTTCTTCCACAGCTTTCACTTCTTCTCCCAGACGACTGAAGTCGGCTGATAAAATCGAAGGCGCGATCTTTACCATTGAATCTCCTCTTAACAATATTTTTGAATGTTCCGGGGTCACCCGGCTTTCGGAGGGATGTGTATCTGAAAAGCCAAAGGATGGATGCCCTCATTTCTCAACGAGCGGTGACGAGCATATCATAACAGCCATCAACAGGCAATCATCTGGCATGCCTCTCTGAAAAAATTCTTTTGTCCCTGCCGCTGGTCAGGCTCCTTTACACCCTTTATAATAAAATGGCTACTGAACCCCTTTCCCGGAACCGATGAACGAGCCAACTGACGGAATACCAACAGAAATCAAAAGTTTTTTTGGCAAGGAATACTACCTGCTCAACCGGGGTATCAACATCCAACACGGTAAAGCCACATCCATCTTGAGTGCCATGTTCGTTCGCGACGTGATGACCCAGGAGGTTGTCACGATTCCCCAGGAAATGCCTTTCAAAAAAATTCTGGAAATCGTATCCTATTCACGTCACCTGTATTATCCGGTGGTGGATCGGGAGGGAGATATGGTGGGAATCATTTCGTTTTCGGACATTCGTGACACCGCCCAAAAAGAAGGCATGGAAGAAACCGCCCTCGCCCGCGACCTGGCCACTCCCGATGTGGTGACTTTAAAACCCAATCACAACCTGAACGAAGCGTTGGCAAAATTTTCCGAATTGGATGTCGAACAAATACCGGTGGTGAAAGTCGGCGATTCCAAAAAAGTGATCGGCTTGCTTCGCCGGTCCGACGTTCAGGCGGTATACAACCGCGAAATCCTCATCAGCGAATTAAAAACCTGAGAAATGAAACGTCTCTCCTTTAAATTTATCACCTTATTCTTGTGGATAGGAGTCGTCCTCAACGCCTGCGATGGCGCTGGCGATCAACCCACTCGCCGCACGCAATTCATCATGGGAACGCTGGTGGAAATCACCATTTCCCATTCCGACCCGGATATCATCCAAGCCGTCACCACTCAGGCATTTGATGAGATGAAACGTATCGAACTGTTGATGAGCACGTATCTCCCCGATTCGGAAATTTCCCGCATCAACCGTGCCGCAGGCAAAAACGCCATCCCTGTATCCCCTGAAGTGGAAGAAGTGATTCGGGAAGGCCTCTATTGGGCCGAACAATCCGGCGGGGCGTTCGACATTACCATTGAACCTCTGGTTCAGCTATGGGATTTTGACGGAGAGAAGGAAATCATTCCCGGTAAGAATACCCTTCGCAAAACAGCCTCCCTGGTCAATTACAGGAACATTGAAATCAAGGATCACACCGTGCGACTGAAAAAACGCGGCATGGCCATCAACGTCGGCGGACTGGCCAAGGGCTACGCAGTCGACCGCGCCATCTCTATATTACGGGGCATGGTGCCGAATGGCATTGTCAACGCGGGGGGAGACATGTTTGCTTTCGGTCAGAAAAACAAGCAGACCCCTTGGAACATCGGGCTCCAGCATCCGCGCAAACCGCAGGACCTGCTGGCGGCTTTCGCCGTGAACAATCAGGCCATCGCCACCTCCGGCGATTACCAACGGTATTTCATCAAAGACGGCGTGCGTTACCATCATATCTTCGATCCACAAACTGGAAGGCCCGCGCGTTTGATGATTTCCGCTACCATCATCACCACGGAAGTAGTGGACGCGGATGCCCTGGCGACCGCCGTGTTCGTCATGGGGCCGGACAAGGGAATCGAGTGGGTCGATTCAATGGAAAATGTCGAAACGATGGTGGTACTGGAAGATGGATCGATCCGTTACAGCAAAAACTTCCAGGACCAACCACAATTCTCTCTCAAGTAATTATTTTTACGAGCGGGCCGATTCGCGGGTGGGTTTAAACCTTTTCAGCAGAAGAGAATTGCTGACCACTGAAACGGAACTGAACGACATGGCCGCCGCCGCAAACAAGGGTTTTAAAAGAATACCGTACGTTGGATAAAGCAATCCGGCGGCAATAGGGATGCCCAGAATGTTATAGAAGAACGCCCAGAACAGGTTCTGTTTGATTTTCCGCAGGGTCGACCGGCTGAGTTCAATGGCATCCACCACGGCGTTCAGGTTTTGGGACATGAGAGTAATGTCCGAGGTTTCCATGGCGATATCCGTACCCGACCCCATGGCGATCCCAATATGCGCCTGCGCCAGGGCCGGGGCATCATTGATACCATCTCCCACCATAGCGACGAACCGTCCCTGTTCCATCAATTGTTTCACCTCATTCGCCTTGTCGCCGGGAAGCACCTCGGCAAGGACTTCATCAATGCCCAGGACATCGGCCACGGCGCGGGCGGTCAGAGCGTGATCTCCGGTAATCATAACCACCTTCATTCCTTTTTGTTTCAGCCGCGCCACGGCTTCTATGGCGTGAGGTTTGATCTGATCGGCAGCGGCCATCACACCCCCCAGACGTCCATCCACCTGAACCAGCATGGGAGTTTTGCCCTCCCGGGTCCATTCTTCCAATTCGTTTTCGACGCCGGAAAGATCCAGGCCCGCCTCCTCCATCAGCTTGCGGTTGCCTAAAACCACGTCATGGCCATCCACGCGCGCCTGCACACCAAAACCGGGGAGCGCCCTGAAGTCTTCCATGGGTGCTAAAAGGATATCGCGTTTTGCCGCGGCGGCCACTACCGCCTCGCCCAACGGGTGTTCCGATCCCTTTTCCAGCGAAGCGGCCAGGGATAGCAATTCGATATCGTTCATGTCCTGGTCGGGGGGAATGAAAATATCCGTCACCTCCGGCTGGCCCAAGGTAAGCGTCCCGGTTTTATCGAACACAACTGTATCGATCTTCTGCGCCTGCTCGAGGATTTCTCCGCCTTTGATCAAAACACCCAACTCCGCTCCCCGCCCCGTTCCCACCATGATCGCAGTGGGTGTTGCCAGACCCAGCGCGCAGGGGCAAGCGATAATCATCACGGAAATAAAAATCATCATCGCAAACAAAAACGGGTCCGTCGGAAGCACGGCCAGTGAGGACCCCCAAACCCACCAGACTATAAACGCGAGGCTCGCGAGGCCGATCACCGTGGGGACGAAAATCCCCGCCACTTGGTCTGCCAATCGTTGAGCCGGAGCTTTCGATCCCTGAGCCTCTTCCACCATCTTGATGATATGCGCCAGCACCGAATCTTTCCCCAGGCGGGTGGCTCTCATTTTGAAATATCCGGTTTT